>JAQSYD010000095.1 GCA_029256325.1 Clostridia bacterium | reverse complement strand
CCGGAGTAGGCTGATTATCCCAAGTCAAGCTGTCAACTGAGGTACCGGAAGGCAATTCCCAAATATCCACCGGTCTTTCATCATTGCCCCATCCAGTGTATTGATATAGGTTCATGTATGCAGAAATGATACCTTCATTTTGCTTGACTGCATCAGGTATATCAAACTTGATGTATCCTCTTGTTTTTTCTTTCCATGTTTTAAACTCTTCTCTGTTACCACTAGCATATCCATCATCATAACCAACATAGATCATAAACTCATGACTATGTGAAAAGTCTCCGCTTTTTTGCTGAGTAAAATTGTCATTAACCTCTGATTCACCCTTAACCTCTTCAATATCCTCAGTAAGCTCGTCGTTAGCTACACTTATACTAGGGTCTATCTTTACAGGATATACTCTTTCAGGATCCTTTAACCACTGCTCGTCGGCTGTAACCGTTACTATATGCTTCCCTTTTTTGCTGTCCAGCTTCAGCTCAACGTTAAAGCTCTGACTGCCATCATTGTCCTCCATGAAAGGTGCAGACAAAATGAAGGCCGGTTCATTTGACTTCTTATCTATAACATAAATTAAATTCTCCAGCTGAACCACCTCAGCTGCTCCTTTTACGTCAAGTTCATAGCTGAATACAGGCTCATCTATGTTTTGATACAGTATGATATCTTCTTTTATACCATTGTAGCCCACAGTATACAGGTGTTCTACACCTCTTTTGTTTCCTTTGTATACAATACTGTTATCCTCTACAATCATATCTTTTGTAGTTGCATCCATAGAAGTCATTTCAATAGTAATATTGTTTTTCTCAACCTTTATGCTGCCCTTCTCCACAGCTTTTCCTGAGAAAAACACATCAAAGTCTCCCATTTTATTTTTATGAGAGTACTTATTGCCCTCTTTTAAAGGCACTAAGGTATTATCGATATCAATCAATTCTCCTTTGTGGTCCTTTATATGTATGGAATTCATAAAAATTGCTGAGGTTAAGGTTCCGTCCTCATTAACGTAGGTTTTCGAGTTCTCAGTTCTGGCTTCAACAACCTCTTTTTTGTTTTGCCATTTTTCCAGTGCCCCTTCTTTCTTCACTAAACCCGGTGGAAGCTTGTGAGGGCTTTTGGTCTTTAGTGCGGCAAGCTTAGGCAATTCTTTTTTCACTTGCTTTCCTGCCTTATCCGCCATGAGATTTTTATCCATATTCTCCGCATACACCCCTAAGGTGCATTGAAACACAAATATAAATACAATTGTACAACTAATTATTCTTTTTAATAACTTTTCGCCTCTCATTGTACCGTCCTCCTCAAAAATGTTACAGAAACCTACATTATTTACATGTAACATCTTCATATTTAGGTATAATTTAACATATTATTACATTATTAGTCAAAATGTTTCCTTTGACTTACACAAAACAGTACCACAGCACTAGATATGCAAAACAGCAAATAGGCACACAGTGCTATAAATATAGTGCCATGTGCCTATTTGCTGTTTAATTGTAATATTGCATTAAAAAAGCAGATGAAATTTTTCATCTACTTTTGCTTCTTCAGTTATTCACACTTTGCTCCATCTTGTCTGCACTTTAGGGTTGTCTGTTCAAAATCTATGTCATGTATTTTGTTGTAAAAGTTCAACAAACAGCCTGCTGTAGTTCGCTGTGCCATGTGAAAGGTATTATTGGCTATTTTTTCGTATTTTTCTTCATAATTTTTAACCAAGGAATATCTTGTACAAATTTGTATAGCATGCTTTGAATTATGCGGAATATATTTATATGGACTATCTAAATACGTTCCTCCGCGGTGTATGGTGTAATGTGCAAAATCATCATGGACTTTTATAACCCATTGCTCGTAGCTTCTATGACTTTTCAATAGATTTATGCTGCCATGCTGAGGTATAGTAGAGTCCTGTATCAAGTGCACCGCAGCGCCTAAGTAAAACATTGCTCTTTCATAATCTCCACAGTCCCAATGCACAAGTGCATTACAATAATATTTCTCAAAATTTTGCAAGGAAGTCTTGCAGCCATACAAGCCTTTTTCTGTATAGGGATTATAAAAATGGTCTCTGCTTTTGAAATCTTGGTCAGCCCATACCACGCCTTCGTTTAAGTTGTCCTTAAATTTAATAAAAAACTCATAGGCTTCTGTGTGGCCATCATTTTTCAAAATTTCCAAAGCATGGTTATTTAAAAATATATGAACCTCACACAGAGTCTTTATAAACAGCTTTTTAATGGGCTTGATAAACCATAGTACAGTCTTAAATGCTGTACCATATGCTTTTTCTATATTTTCCATAATCTCAGCTCCTATATATCGACTTTATTACTTGTTCTATATGCATGAATTTCTATGATGTGATAAATATTTTTTCTTCCATGATTTAATACTACTATTAGTTTGTGTTATTAAAATATAAATATAATTTCCTTAATACTATTGTACCATGGGTAATTATTATCGTCTTTACAATATTTTTCTTTATAGGTATAATTATTATATAAGCATTCCATATTCATGTAATTTCATGACTATGAAATCATTACGACTATAATATTGTCTGCGAGGTGTAAAAAATGAAAGATCCAAGAATAAACAAATTGGCAAAAAATCTTCTTACTCATTCAGTAAAGCTTCAACCGGGTGAAAATTTACTTATTGAATTAAACGATGATGGTGAAGAGCTTGCTTCAGAGCTTATAAAAGAGGCTTATAAGCTTGGTGGAAACCCATTTCTTACAGTAAAAAAGAGAACTCTTACAAGACAAATGCTGCTGAATTGCAATGAAGAGCAAATGGCAAAGATTGCTTCCTTTGAAGCAGCGAGAATGCACGAAATGCAAGCATACATAGCAATTGCCGGTCCCCAGAATACTTCAGTGTATTCAGATGTACCAGCAGACAAAATGGCAATATATCAAAAACATATTGTAAAAGATGTTCACTATGCAGTTAGAATTCCCAAAACGAAATGGGTTATCTTAAAATACCCAAATGCTGCTTTTGCACAGATGGCAAATATGAGCACAGAGAAGTTCGAAGACTTCTACTTCGATGTATGCACATTGGACTATAACAAAATGTCTATGGCCATGGATGCATTGGTTGAAGTGATGGAAAAGACTGATAAGGTTAGAATTAAAGGTGTTGGAACTGATCTGTCCTTCTCAATAAAGGATATGCCTGCTATTAAATGCGCCGGCGAACTGAATATTCCTGATGGAGAAGTTTTCTCCGCTCCTGTTAAGGATTCTGTAAACGGCTATATTACCTATAATACACCAGCTGAATATCAAGGCTATACATATGAAAATATAAGACTTGAGTTTAAGGATGGCAAAATTATTAAAGCAACAGCCAACGATACAGAAAGAATCAATCAAGTCTTCGATACAGATGATGGAGCTAGATATGTAGGTGAGTTTGCTTTAGGGGTTAATCCGTTTATTACAAAGCCTATGAAGGATACATTATTTGATGAAAAAATAATGGGCAGCATCCACTTCACACCAGGAAGTGCATATACGGACTGCGATAATGGCAATAAATCTGCTATACACTGGGATTTAGTTTACATTCAAACGCCGGAATTTGGCGGCGGAGAAATCTGGTTTGATGATAATCTAATCAGAAAAGACGGAGTCTTTGTTCTTGATTCACTAAAAGTATTAAATCCCGAGAACTTAAAGTAATTATAATTGAGGAGGCTGACGCTATGAAGGATCCAAGAATTGAAATTATGGCCAAGAACCTGCTGCATTACTCCGTTGACTTGCAGCAAGGCGAAAACGTTCTAATAGAAATACATGATGATGGTGAAGAATTAGCAGCTGCGCTTATTAAAGAAGCCTATGCAATGGGCGCAAATCCTTTCCTTTCCGTAAAAAACAGAAGCTTAATGGGCGACTTGCTTCAAGGCGCAAATGCTGAGCAGGTGGACCAAATTGCGAAGTTTGAAATGATAAGAATGAAGGAAATGCATGCGTATATCGGAATCAGAGGGCATCGTAATTCTGCTGACTGGTCTAGTGTACCGGGTGAAAAAATGAACATTTACCAAAGACATTGGTTCAAGAAGGTTCACTCAGAAATTAGAGTACCAAATACAAAGTGGTGTGTCATGAGATATCCAAATCCATCCATGTCACAAATGGCCAATATGAGTACAGAAGCCTTCGAAGACTTCTACTTCAATGTATGTACTCTTGATTATGCAAAAATGGGTAAAGCTATGGAACCCCTGGTTGAACTGATGGAGAAAACGGATAGAGTTAGAATTACTGGTGCAGGTACAGATCTTTCCTTCTCAATCAAAGGATTGCCTGCAATAAAATGTGCCGGTGAAGCAAATATACCGGATGGCGAAGTATACTCCGCTCCTGTTAAGGATTCTGTAAACGGCTATATTACCTATAATACACCTGCTGAATATCAAGGCTTTACATATGAAAATATAAGACTTGAGTTCAAGGATGGTAAAATCATAAAAGCAACAGCCAACGATACAGAAAGAATCAACAGTGTGTTCGATACAGATGATGGAGCTAGATATGTAGGGGAATTCGCAATCGGTGTTAATCCATATATCTTAAAGCCAATGAAGGATACCTTGTTTGATGAAAAAATAATGGGCAGCATCCACTTCACACCAGGTAATTCCTATGACGAATGCGACAATGGTAATAAGTCAGCCATTCACTGGGATTTGGTATTTATTCAAACACCTGAGTACGGTGGTGGTGAAATCTGGTTTGATGATACTTTAATCAGAAAAGATGGAATGTTTGTTTTAGACTCCCTAAAGGTATTGAATCCAGAGAACTTAAAGTAAAGTTAAGAGCACGGTTTACGCCGTGCTCTTATCATGTCTGCTCCTCCAGTTTCGTACAAATACTTGATATCTACAGCATATAGGTTTATAATTGTAAAGGCAGGTTAATATAATAGTATATTTGTGTTTCTTTGCACACACGAGGAGGCAAAAATGGAAATAAAAGAAATTAAAAAATTACAGCTTTATGGATTTAACAACTTAACAAAGACTTTGAGCTTCAACATGTATGATATTTGCTATGCTAAGAATTTAGAAGACCGTAAAGGTTACATTGAATATATAGATGAACAGTACAATGCAGATAGATTAACCAACATTCTAACGAATGTTTCAGATATTATTGGTGCAAACATCCTGAACATAGCAAAGCAAGATTATGATCCACAGGGTGCCAGCGTTACAATGCTGATTTCCGAGGAAGGCGTTCATGAAGAAGTTTTGCACGAGCCTCATGAAGCAGAGACACCAGGTCCAACTCCCGATGCAGTGGTTGCACATCTGGATAAAAGTCATATTACAGTTCACACCTACCCTGAAAGCCATCCCGATGATGGTATAAGTACTTTCAGAGCTGACATTGACGTTTCTACCTGCGGAAGAATATCTCCGCTTAAGGCCTTAAATTATCTGATTCACAGCTTTGATTCAGATATTATGACCATCGATTATAGGGTAAGAGGTTTTACAAGAGATGTCAACGGCAAGAAGTTCTTCATAGACCACAAGATAAATTCCATACAAAATTATATATCTACTGATATAAAGGATAGATTCCAGATGATAGACGTAAATGTATATCAAGAGAACATCTTCCATACCAAAATGATTCTCAAGGAATTTGATTTGGATAATTATCTTTTCGGCATCACCAAAAAAGACCTTCTAGCCGGTGAAAAGAAGAAAATTAAAGCCAAACTAAAAAAGGAAATGTCGGAAATATTCTACGGCAAAAACGTTACAAAAGTGTGAAAAAACTCCTGATGAAAATCAGGAGTTTTCTTTATGCTAATACATTATATGATGATGCAAACTATGCCACCCTTTGAATCATTTACAACCTTGTTAAGAGTCAATTGAAGCTTGCCCTGCACATCATCCGGCATTTTGTAGAGCTTGCCTTGCAGCTCTTCCTTCACCATATCATACAGTGACTTACCAAACATATTAGAGTTCCAAATCTTTTCAGGGTCACTTTCAAATTCATTCATAAAATAGGTTACAAATTCTTCGCTCTGTTTTTCGGTACCAATAAGAGGTGAAATTTCAGTTTCTATATCTGCTCTAATTATATGGAGCGATGGAGCACTGGCTCTTAATTTTACACCAAACTTACTGCCTTGCTTTGTTATTTCCGGTTCTTCCAGCCTGATTTCCTCAACAGATGGAGCCACCATGCCATAACCAAATTCTTTAACATCCTTCAAAGCATCTTTGACCTTGTCATACTCACGCTTTGCTTGTGACAAATCTTTTACCAGGTTGACAAGCTGATAGTCTCCATCCAGGTTATAGCCCGATACTTCGCCTAGTACTCTGTAGAACAATCCTTGCTTCAATTCAAGTGATACATTTACAACACCTTCGCCAAGACGCATATCACCAATACCTACATTATCAAGGTTATCTAATTCTCTGATATTTGCTATTGTTGTGTCTATATCTCTTAGTCTGTATACATCGCTAATATTGCTTCTTATGCCATTTACCATATCTTCTTTGAGCCAGTGATCCAACTCCAATGAATCAAACCATCTTGGTAGATGGAAATTGATTTCTCTTACAGGGAACTCAAATAAAACTTTTTCTAGTATTGCATCTAAATCTTCCATTTGCATTCTTTGGCAATCTACAATTACAACAGGTGTACTGTATTTTGTTTCCAAAGCTTCACGGAGCTCAATTGTCTCCTGAGCAGTTGGCTTTGATGAGTTCAATATAATAATAAATGGTTTTTCTATTTCCTTTAGCTCTCTTACAACTCTTTCTTCTGCTTCTATGTAGCTTCTTCTAGGAAGTTCTGTTATGGAGCCGTCTGTAGTAACTACAAGACCTATCGTAGAGTGATCAGCTATAACCTTTCTTGTACCGATCTCCGCAGCTTCTTCAAAAGGTATTTGATTCTCAAACCATGGTGTATTAACCAATCTTGCGGAATTGTTTTCAAGATGGCCCATAGCTCCATCTATAAGATAACCAACACAGTCTATCATTCTTACCTTGAATGTAGCATTTTCCATCCTTGGCTCTCTCACGCTTAAACTCGTTATCTATGTTTGGGAGAACCAGTAATTCCATAAATCTTTTGATGAAGGTTGATTTGCCGGTTCTAACGGGTCCTACCACACCTATGTAAATACTGCCGTCAGTTCTCTCGGCTATATCGCGATATACATCGAATCCTTCCACTTGCTCTACCTCCTTAAATATAGTTCCACCTTATATGTATTAGCAGTATATATATATGTGTGCAAACAAAGATTATTACAAAAAAATACAGTACAAAGCATTATCCTTTGTACTGTATCAAGGGCAGGCACCTGGGTCTGCCCCTACATATCTCTATATTACCACTCTATACCGTTTATCTCAGCTATGTCTTCTGACTCATGGGTCTTTGCTCTCATCATCAGATTTATAACGGAATTTTTTACATCTGCCTTATTATAAAGCACATTATATATTTCCTGGGTAATTGGCATTTCAACCCCCATTTTATGAGCTAGATCGTATGCGGACTTTGTTGTTCTAACGCCCTCTACTACCATACTTGTACCGCCTAAAATCTCTTCCAGGGATTTTCCCTCACCTATGGCAATACCGGCTCGTCGGTTTCTGCTATGCATACTTGTACAGGTAACAATTAAATCACCTATACCCGATAGCCCTGCAAAGGTGTGCTTTTGACCTCCAAGAGATTCTCCCAGTCTGGATATTTCAACAATTCCTCTAGTCATTAAAGCGGCCTTTGTATTATCTCCAAAGCGCAAGCCGTCAATGACGCCTGCTCCAATCGCAATGATATTTTTCAAAGCTCCGCCCAGCTCAACACCAATCATATCCGGATTGGTGTACACTCTAAATTTAGGAGTCATAAATACATCCTGTACATATTCCGCTATCTTTCGCTCTCTTGCTGTAGAAACAATAGCTGTAGGTATGTCTCTAGCTACTTCCTCCGCATGACAAGGACCAGACATAACAGCTACTTTGTTGTCAGGCAAAACTTCTTCTATCACTTGTGACATTCTCATTAAGGTCTCGTTTTCTATCCCTTTAGCCAGATTAACTATTATTTTATTGCTGTTTATATATGGCTTCATACTGCTTACTGTCTCTCTTACTGCATGGGATGGAGTCGCAATAACTAATATATCACTATCTTTGCAGCAGTATTCTAAATCGCTGGATATATCAATATTGCTTGGAATTACTATTCCAGGCAAATATGGAATATTCTCTTTCGTTTCTTTTATCTGCTTGCATAGCTCTTCTCTTCTAACCCACTGCTTTACACGACAGCCTTTTTTTGCAAGCATGACAGCAGTAGCTGTTCCCCAGCTTCCTGCGCCAATTATCGACACGTTATACATTAGTTACCTCCTATTCGGTTTTTGTCTTTTGTCCAATTTTTGATTCTGTACCTTTTAATAATCTAACAATATTCATCCTGTGCTTAAATATTGCTAACAGTGCAATAATGAGACTAAAGGCTACAGCTTCAGGACCCTGTTTAAATAATATCATTGCAATAGGGAATACCACCATGCCTGTTATTGATGCCAATGAAACATACTTCGTAGCAACTAGCACTATAATTCCTATAGTAAATACAATGGAAACCAAAAGAGGGTTTATGGCAAGCATTGAACCTATTGTTGTTGCAACGCCCTTTCCTCCCTTAAAGCCAAGTGTAATTGGCCAATTATGCCCTATAACCACAAATATGCCCGCAAGCAATGCTCCATTGCTTCCACCTATATATCGTCCTATCAATACTGCGACAATCCCCTTTAGAGCGTCGCCGACAAAAGTAAGCGCTGCCGCTTTTGCTCCAAGTACTCTGAGTACATTGGTAGCCCCTGCATTACCGCTGCCATGCTTTCTTATATCAATATGTGCTGCACGCATGGATACGATGTAAGAGGTTGCGAAGTTACCGAGAAAATATGCAATTATACTCACTAATACATACTTTAATATAATTGTTGAATCCATGGATATCCCCCTAATCTCTTTTTCTTAATAAAAACCTAATAGGTGTTCCCTCAAAACCAAAGGATTTTCTTAGTTGGTTCTCTAAATATCTTTGGTATGAAAAGTGCATGATTTCCGGGTCATTCACAAACAGCGCAAAGGTTGGAGGCTTTACCGCCACCTGAGTGGTATAAAGTATCTTTAATCTTCTGCCTCCGGAAATTGCAGGTTGATTCATAAGTACTGCTTCATTAATAATATCGTTTACCATACCGGTAGAAATTCTTGTAGCATGCTGATTGGATACATACTTTATGAGCTCTAGCACTCTTACTACCCTTTGTCCTGTGAGGGCTGAAATAAATATGGTAGGTGCGTAGGCCATAAAGGGAAGATCCCTTCTAATGTCGTCAATGAACTTATTCATTGTTTTCTCGTCTTTTTCTACCAAGTCCCATTTGTTCACTACGATAATGGCTGCCTTGCCCTGCTCATTGACATAGCCGGCTATTTTTGTATCCTGCTCTGTAACGCCTTCTTCAGCATCTATAACAATGAGGCAAACATCTGCTCTCTCTATCGCTGTCAGAGCTCTGACTACGCTGTATCTTTCGATATTCTCAAAGATCTTTTTCTTCTTTCTCATTCCGGCTGTATCTATAAATACATATTTGTCCTCTCCCACAGCAAAAGGAGTATCAATTGCATCTCTTGTAGTTCCTGCCACATCACTTACGATGACTCTGTCTTCCCCGATTATCTTGTTAACCAGGGATGATTTCCCAACATTAGGCTTGCCTACAACGGCAACCTTAATCGTAAACTCGTCATAGTCATCCTCTTCCAAATCCGGGAATCCTGCTAATATTTCATCCAGCATATCGCCAAGACCTAAGGCTTGAGCCGCTGAAATACCTATAGGCTCACCAAGTCCAAGGTTGTAGAACTCATATACATTATCCTTATATTTAGGCGCATCAATTTTGTTTACTACCAAAATGATCTTCTTTTTGGATTTTCGAAGCATATTGGCTACTTCCATATCTGCCGGCGTAACGCCCTCTTGACCATCCGCTAGAAATATTATGACATTTGCCATTTCAATCGCTATTTCCGCCTGTCTTCTCATCTGCACCAATATGATATCTTCGCTATAAGGTTCAATACCACCGGTATCAATGAGTGTAAACTTTTTATCCAGCCACTCAACCTCAGTATAGATTCTGTCTCTTGTTACACCAGGTGTATCTTCAACAATCGAAATTCTTTTACCTGCTATTTTGTTAAACAATGTGGATTTGCCTACATTAGGTCTTCCAACTATTGCTGCTACTGGCTTTGCCATTCTAAAACCTCCAAATTAACTTTTCTTATGTATCACTATTATTTAATTATATTCAGGATCTTATCAATTAAGTCACTGCCGTCCTGTTGACAGGTAAACATTTTAACGTTCAACTGCTTTTCTATGTCAGTCATGGTGATGTCGTCCAAAAATACCTCTTCGCCTTTTCGCAGCATACTGTCGGGTATCAGTATTATGTTATCTGAACCTTTTTGTACTTTCTCCTTCATTTGTGCAATGATGTCTTGACCTGTAGTTAAACCTGAAACCTTAACACTGTGACCAAAGAAATCATTTGCAATTGCTGTTACTTCAATATTCAATGCAGGAATTTTACTCTTTATACTTTCTACAGCTTCCTGCATGATAGGATAAGCATAGCTTCCAGTGACGATGTGAAAGTTTTTACCGGCTGTATCATAACTTTTCTTCTTAATTTGCTTTAAAGAGTTTTTGATTTCATCACGAAACAAAGTAATCAAGCCCACCCCATTATCCAGTTGTTTGAAGTCCTCGTAGGTATCATAGGGCGGCAATGGTTTCTCTGCTATTAAATAAAATTCATCTGACAAGAAACCAAATCGAGTGTCCAGCTTCTTCAAAAATTCCTGCTGTAGGTCTTCAACCTGCGTAATAATCTGCTCTGCTTTTTCTTTAGAGATCTCCTTTAATTCAGCCAAGCCTTCTCTGTATTTTGTTAAACCTAAAGGTACAATGGCTGTCGTGCTGAGAGACGGATACATTTCTACTAAATCTCTTAAGGTTCTCTCCAGCTCTGCACCATCGTTCACACCGGGACAAAGCACAATTTGTGCTTTTACCTCTATGTCATTGTCTGTCAGCTGCTTGAGATACTCCATGATTTTAACTGCGTTCTTATTGTTGAGCATCTGCTTGCGAAGCTCAGGGTTTGTAGTATGTACCGATACATTAATAGGACTGATCCTATACCTTATGATCTTATTCAACTCTTCCTGCTTCATGTTTGTTAAGGTTATAAAGTTTCCCATTAAAAACGACAGCCTGGTGTCGTCATCCTTAAAATACAAGGTCTCCCTCATACCCTTAGGCATTTGATCGATAAAGCAGAAAATGCATTTGTTGTGACAAGACTTAGGGTTGTCTATGATTCCATCGAAAACGATTCCTAAATCCTCATCATATTCTTTTTCCAATTCAAATTCCCAAATTTCTCCATCTGGCTTCCTGATTTCTAGCTCTAAGTATTCATCTGTAATAAGGTATTTATATTCTATAATATCCAATACGCCTGCTCCATTTATGGATACAAGCTTATCGCCTTTTTCTATGCCTATCTCCTCCGCTATGCTACCGGGAAGCACATCTTTTATATGTACTTCATTTATCTTCAATGCGGCTTCCTCCCTTTTACTGTATTGCCTATATTTAACCACATTATATTATATCACATTTGTTACCTGGTCATAAATAAATTTCTATTTATATTTCTATTGTATATAAAATACAGCATATTCATTCATCTATGGTGCCAGGCACCCAAAAATCAGGATTTGGTTTTTTCCATAACTTTATCATATAATAATATTAATAAGTCTAAAATTAGTGCGAGGTGGGTATATGAAGGTTTTATTTACTTATAATTATGGTGAGGAAAAGATGCATGCAATTACCGAATTAGGATATGAGCTAATTTATGTAAACGAAAAGGAAGTATCAAATTCAGATGCACTTTACGATGTTGATGTGCTTGTATGCTATGATCCTTTTGAAAGCTTAGATATTTCACAGCTTAAGCAGTTGAAGTGGATTCAGCTATCCAGTATTGGTATCGACCAAGTGCCTAAACATAAGGTGCAAGCACAGAACATAATTGTAACCAACAATAGGTCTGGTTATTCCATTCCTATGGGCGAATGGATCGTCATGAAGATTCTTGAGCTGCTGAAAAACAGCAAAGCATTCTACCGCAAGCAGGGCGAAAGAAAATGGCAGATGGATACATCCATACTTGAGCTATACAACAAAACAGTATGCTTTGTGGGTACAGGGAGCATCGCTTCAGAAGCTGCCAAAAGACTTCAAGGGTTTGATGTGAATATTATTGGCATCAATACTTCAGGTAAAAAAGTAGCGCATTTCAATAGCTGCTATCCCATGACGGAACTTAATTCAGCCTTAACGCAATCCGATGTGGTTGTTCTCTCTATACCTTCTACAAAAGAGACACACCATTTAATCAATGCGAATAATCTCAGCATGTTTAAAAATGGAGCCAGTCTAATTAATATTTCTCGAGGTAATGTTATAGATGAGTCTGCACTGGTAGAAGCACTCAAGAAAGGCAATATTCGCGGAGCCGCATTGGATGTATTTGAGGAAGAGCCCCTGAGCCAAGACAATCCCCTATGGAGTTTGGATAATGTAATCCTTACACCCCATAATTCCTGGATATCGGAAATGAGAAATGAAAGAAGATATGGTATCATCTATGAAAATCTAAAAAGATTTATCAATGGAGAAAAGCTCATGAACATTGTAGATATCGATAAAGGCTATTAATAACCTGATAAAATGGTGCCAGGCACCACAGATATCAGGTTTTGAATCGAAAATCCTGATATCCTGGTGCCTGATACCAAAAGACTATAGTTTAAACACACCTACTAATGTTCTAAGATTTTGTGCTAGCACATCTAAATGATCACTGGCTGTGGATATTTCTTCTATGGAGGCCGTTTGTTCTTCTATAGCTGCAGAGACATTTTGTGTATTGGCCGAATTTTGCTCACTCACTGTAACTAAACTATGAATTCCCTCTTCAACTTCTACTCTCATTTTATCTATCATTAATCGGGACTCATTTAAAATATGCACCTTGGATTCTGCAATCTTAATGGCTTCAGCAATTTCCTTATATTTAACTTTAGTTAAGTTTACACTGTCCATTTGCTCCTCAGAGATATGTATTAAATTTTCTACCGTTACTTCAACCTGTTTTGTATCATGATGTAGTTGATCAATAATCGTATTAATCGTTTTGCTGGACTCTCGCGATTGCTCTGACAGACTTCTTATTTCATTTGCTACAACAGCAAATCCTCTACCTTGCTCCCCAGCCCGTGCTGCTTCTATAGAAGCGTTTAGAGAAAGTAGATTTGTTCTATCTGCAATAGCCATGATGATTTTACTTGCTTGTTCAATTTTCTTAGAGCTTTCATGTGATTTAAGTATACTGGTATGTACTTGCCTGTTTGCTTCACTTGACTGCTTATTGATTTCAGTTAGAACCTGTATAACCTCCAAGCCAGAATCTGCTAATCTACTCACTCCGTTTGTAGCCGTGGTCATCTGCTGTAAATTTTCGTAATCAGAGGATAATATCTTACTTAATTCTGTTGTTTTGCTAAAATTATTTTCAGCACTATGCGTTTGTTCTAATGATCCTTTTGCTATTTCCCCAACAGCATTTGCCACTTCATATGTGGATTTAGAAAAGTTCTGCGAGTTTAATTTCAAATCCGTTGATGAGATGGCAACTTCTTGCGCGGATTTTTCAACCTCTTTAATAATATTCTTTAAATTGTTTATTATTTTTACTATTGCCCTTTCTAAGTCTCCAACTTCATCTTTTCTCTTTAGTTCATCTACGCTAATAGGTATATTCAAATGATAATCAGCAATTTTATTCGTAATATTTATAACATCGCTAATAGGCTTACTTATAGATAAAGCGATGCTTATTGCAAGAAGCGAAGATATAACCATAACTGCTGCGGCAATAATTAATATACCGCTGCGCAGCTTTCCAATTGCCCCAAGCGCCTCTCCCTCTTCAACTTCTATAACAAGTCCTACCAAACTATCCCCAATCTTTGACACTGATAAAGTTCCTATAACTTTTTTATCCAAATAACCCTTGTAGCTTTTTGTCTGGTTAAACTTCAAGTCACCCTTCATGATTGGGTCAGATAAAATTCTTACTGCTTCTGTTTTAAGTGCTTTGTTTAAAGCCGCTGCATTGGCATATGGCTCTTTCATCGTATTTGTGAGAAGCAGACCAGCCGAATCAATTAAGTATGAGTCTCCACTTATACCAAGCTTATCAATTCCATTTTGAACGATTGAATTTATTGCCCCTTGGTTTAAAACGATGTTTAAAGTGCCTATTGGTGTTTTCTCAGCTATACTGGAATAGGAATAAACCGGCGTAGCTAATACCATTATATTGTCATCAATAAAACTGTTACGAAACACCTCTGACCAATTCTGTTCTCCATTCATGGCTTTAGTGGTAAAATCCCCCGAAAAGACCAGTGGTGCCAAATCAAGCTTGTTGTAGTTAATACTAAAGACAACTTCTCCATATTGATTGGTTAGAAAAATATCCGTATACTTATACTTTTCTAAGGGAATATTTAGCAATTGGCTAAAATCATCAACAAGTCTTTGTTTCTCAACTATACTCATATTAAAGCTATTCAACTTCTCTATTCCTTCACTGACAATTCTTGATCCCGCCAATATTTTCGCATCACCTTCTCTAGCTTGAAAATACTGATAGATTCTTTCATTGGTCAATGTAGTATACAACTGATTGCCTCTAAAAATTGTATTTTTTATTTCATTACTGAAACTACTTATATTTAACCAGCTTAATATAATGATAGGCAGCAAACCAGTTAGAATAAGCATAACCAATAGCTTTGTGCGAATTTTAAAATTATTAAGATTGATAAAGTCCTTCTTTATATACGCAATATACACATGCTTAACATTCCTAAATGAGCGATTAAACCTATCAATATTTTGTTTCATCATCCCTTTTCGTGAGTTTTTCATATTATCAGCTATTTGTTCCATCTATGACTCTCCCCCCGTTGTTTTCACAAATTAATCTTATAAAGTAAATTTAACATAGTAGTTTAAATACCGTGTTAAGTCTATATTAAATCCATGTAAGTATTGTAAATCTTACACTCTGCGAAAAATTACGGATGGAAGAATCTTATATTAAATTATATAAATAATAGCTTTAAAAAGCTGCATTCCTTAAATCTTAATATCTTCTTTGGAATTTGTTCCGGATAATAATTGCAATGGAATTCATTACGAATAATAGCACAAGTAATACTACAATAGTTGCAGCTGCAAGATTTGCATATTCCTTTGTAAGAACAGCATCTAGTGTCCAATAATATATTTGAATGGGCAGCGCTGTAAAATCATCCATTACACTAGTAGGTGTTCTTAGGATTAATGCTGGTATGCCGAGGACAACCAAGGGTGCAGTTTCTCCAATTGCTCTTGAAAGAGATAAAATAGAACCTGTCATAATACCTGGTATTGCTGTAGGCAGAACAATTCGCCATATTGTTGTCCACTTTGTAGCTCCTAATGCATAGGATGCATCTCTTAGAAAATTTGGAACAGCTCTTATGGCTTCCTGACTAGATACAACAACAATAGGAAGTACTAACAAAGACATGGTTAATCCTCCTGCAAGAACACTGGAGCCTAAATTGAATAACCTTCCGAAAACTGTCAATCCAAGCAACCCAAATATGACTGAAGGAACACCAGATAAGTTAGATATATTGGTATTGATAAGAGATTGAATTGCTCCTTTTTTTGAGTATTCCTCCATGTAAATAGCCGTTCCAACTCCCAAAAACAATGTTACAGGTGCTACTATCACCATTAATAGAATGGAACCTATGATAACACTTTTAATTCCGGCTCTCTCTGCAGAAATTGATAATTTACCGGTTAAAAATTGAATATCTACCCAGCCAATACTCTCACTGACTACTCTATATATTAATAAGCCTAATACAAACAATGCAAATATGATTGTAAAGGAAAATATGATTCCTGCTGCTTTATCAAGTAAAATTCTTTTTTTCATTCTCTTTTGAGCCATTTCAGCACTAATATAGGTTTCTATTCCATTTTTTTTGTTATCCACATATACAGTATCTTTCATTTTAATATTCCTTCCTGTATCTTTTAGTAATATACCTTGCCAGCAGGTTCATTAAAAGTGTAAATATAAAAAGTATTAATCCCACTGCATATAAACTGTAATATCCAACGGTGCCACTGCCCGCATCCCCGCTTGTAAACTCTACAATATAAGCTGTCATTGTTTGCATTGGCTGCGTGATATCCAGGGTAAAATTCTTTGTGCTGCCACTTGCGATTGCAACAATCATAGTCTCTCCAATAGCTCTAGAGATCGCTAACACAAAAGAGGCAATTATACCGGAAATAGCTGCAGGGACAATAACTTTTAATGTAACCTCTAATCTTGTGGAACCAAGTGCTAATGCACCTTCACGCATTGAATCAGGAACTGCGTTCATAGCATCCTCAGATAATGAAGTAACGAGTGGAATAATCATAATCCCCATTACGATGCCTGCACTTAGTGCATTCTTTGCTTCTAGTCCCGGTATAATTTTCATTAATAACGGAGTTACAAATGAATATGCAAAAAAACCATACACTATGGTCGGTATTCCCGCCAGTACTTCTATGATTGGTTTTAATACCTTTCTTCTATTGACTGATGAAAACTCGCTCAAATACATTGCCGCAGTCAACCCTGTTGGAATTGCTACTATCATTGCAATTGCAGAAGTAACAAAGGTTCCAGCGATTAAGGGCAAAAATCCAAAAGAAGGATTTTCTTTTAAGGGAGCCAGTTTTGTACTGAATATTTCTTTGAAAGGCACTTCTCTAAAAAAATGAGACGCATCAACTATCAAGGTCAAAACAATTCCGATAGATGTCAATATAGAAACTGAAGCGATCAGCAATAAAATGACAGGCATCATTTTTTCTGTTTGAATAAATTTTATACTATTACTTTTTTTATTAATTTGCTTTCCATTAACAAGGTTGCTCATAAAAACACTCCATTTCATCAGAGATAAAATTTCTAATTTGATGTATTTATTTATCACACAATTTAATCAGCTTAAGACGAGAAGCACAAATTCTTCTCGTCTTAAAAATTAACTATGAATTTCTTTTTTCTTATTTTATAGCATCTAGTTGTTTTTGATATTCCGCATACACTGAATCAGGTAATGGAGCAAATCCATTTGGACCAGCTAATCTTTTTGAGCCTTCAGCTGATACAACATACTTCGCATAATCAAGTATTTGTGGCTTTTCCTTTGCATGATTTACATTCAAGTATGTGAATACAGGACGTGTAAACCCGGCATAAGGTAGTTCTTCACCAATTGTCTCTAAGGAAGGTTCCACTGGACCATTACCAAAATCAACTTTTACTGCATTCAGTTTATCCTTATTACTCACATAGTAACCAAATCCAAAGAATGCAATAGCGTTCTTATCCTTTGATACTAAGTCAACCAATGTTGAATATTCTTGCTGAAGGTTAGCCGTTTTTACCATATCTTGCTTTTCGAGTATCGTTTCATAGAAAAATTCGTATGTTCCGTGGTTTTCATTTGGACCATAGAAT
>JAQSYD010000094.1 GCA_029256325.1 Clostridia bacterium | reverse complement strand
ATCGCTTTCGCGATATCAACTAATTGTTTGAACCTACTCAAAAGAATTAATTTTCTTGGTTTCGTTACACTGTTTAGTTTTCAAGGACCATCTTGTTTTTCAAGCGTCGACGTCTAGCGCCGACCTTTATTATTATATAAAATTCAGTTTCATTTGTCAACATAAATCTTATATATTTTTTTCGATTTATTTTTCCGACTTCATGGCCGGAAGACTATCATAACATGCTTTATACTATCTTGTCTACAGTTAATTTATTCCATCAACTGATTCATCAAGCAGATGTCTTCTTCTTATCAACATCTATAGGCTGTCTGTTATGCTGCCGGCTTAACACCGGAAGACTATCATAACATGGCTTACAACATTTTGTCTACAGTTAATTTATTCCATAAGCTGATATTTTGCTGAATTAACATAACTATATAATAGCTTCTATATTAATGTCGTCAAATTCTCTTAATGACAGATCCATAAGTGTAGGGATTTCAAGTCCTTTTCCATTTACATCAATATAAATCATAACCATGGGTCTATATTTAAGATTGTTTTCTTCTTCATGACTTGCGATAATACCTGCTTCTCCTGTAGAGAGCTTAACCCACTGACCAAAAGGATAAAGGCTGATGCTATTGATCAAACCATTCAGTATTTCAGGACTGTAGTTATTTTCTCCTGCACTTAAGAGATATTCTACACTTTCGTTCTTTTCAAACTTCTGCCTATAAGGTCTGTCGTTGGTAAGTGCATCAAATACATCACATATACTAATTATCTTAGCCATTTCATGTATTTTTTCGTTTTTCAATCCAATTGGATAGCCTTTTCCATCATTTCTTTCATGATGCTGTAAAACGATACTGGCTATTTCTAAGTTAATGTTATTAGTTTGTTGTAAAATCTCAAAGCTATACCTCGGATGCTTCATTAATATTTTTTTCTCTGAATCATTTAACGCTTCTACCTTATAAATGATATCTCTTGGAACCTTTTGCATGCCAATATCGTGCAGTAATGCTGCTGTTCCTAGTACTTTCATTCTATTGAATGGCAAAAACATCTCCTTAGCCACGCATAAAGAATATAAAGCTACATTTACGCTATGATTAAAAACGTTAATTCCTAAAGGTCTGATTAGTAATAGAAGCTTAATGATATAATCATTATTTAATATTTCAAATATTATTTTTTTTATTTGTTTTATATCATCCTCATGCTTAAGAAACTTTTTGCCAGTAGTCTCTATAATATCCTCTATTTCTTTCACCATGATCATATTAATATCCACTTGATATGTATTAAAACGTTCTCCAACTTTCCTATATACAAAAACAGTGTCATTATAGCTTTTAAATAATCTTTGAATGATTGATTCATTTAAAGATGAATTCTTTTTAATAAGAATACTTCCTGTATTACTATAGACATCTTTTGCAATGATGTCACCTTCCATAAGTTCAGTCACTTTTATCTTAATCATTCTTTCAGGCATAAAAATTCCCCCAAACAAATTTAATATAAACGATTTATATTTACAAAATAAGTATTGGTGTACAGTTCTACTAAGGAAAATTTATACTAATATTTTTTTAAAGGGCTGTTAAACTGATACTCAGCCTAACAGCCCTTTTTTATTATTCTAATTCACCACTTATTTTTGCTATAGATACGATGCTGTCACTTTCGTCTACTCTCATGACCTTTACACCCTGTGTGCTTCTACCTAATTCTGAAATCTCATTAACATTGATTCTAATGATGATACCACTTGTGTTTATTAACATAATTTCATCATTTTCTTTTACTACCTTCATACCTACAAGACTACCGGTTCTTGAAGTTATTTTTGATGTCAGTATTCCTTTACCGCCTCTAGTCTGTATTCTGTATTCTTCTAGGTCTGTTCTTTTTCCAAAGCCGTTTTCACTTATTACAAGCAAGTCAGCATCCTTCTCAATGATGTCCATTCCAATTACATTATCTTTCTTATCAAGGTTAATGCCTTTTACGCCTTGTGTTCCTCTTCCCATACTTCTTACATCATCTTCGCTGAATCTTATAGACATACCTTCTCTTGTAACCGTAATAAGCTCTGTTGTTCCTCTTGTCAGCTTAACCGCAATCAGCTCATCCTGCTCAAGCAAGGTTATTGCAGTTATTCCTGTATTTCTTGATGTCTCATATTCTTGCAGTTCTGTTTTCTTAACTAAGCCGTGCTTTGTCATAAATATCAAGTATTTTCCATCTTGGAAGTCCTTAATATTAATTACTGCACTAACCTTTTCATCCGAATCTAACTGCAGCAGGTTAACTAATGCTGTACCCTTTGCCTGTCTGCCAGCTTCAGGTATTTCATAAGTTTTTAATTTATACATTTTACCCTTGTTTGTAAAGAATAAAATATAGTTATGCGTTGAGGTTATGAAAAGATGCTCTACAAAATCATCTTCTCTGGTTTGCAGTCCTGTTATTCCTTTTCCGCCACGTCTTTGACTCTTATATGTGTCTGCAGGAAGTCTCTTTACGTAGCCAAAGTGAGTGATAGTAACTGCAACCTCATGCTCCTCTATAAAATCTTCATCATTCATTTCTTCTAAAGAAGCTGTAATTCTTGATCTTCTTTCATCTGCATAT
The DNA here is from genome assembly GCA_029256325.1 of Clostridia bacterium. Taxonomy (GTDB): domain Bacteria; phylum Bacillota; class Clostridia; order Lutisporales; family Lutisporaceae; genus GWB2-37-7. The sequence continues at coordinate 8,422 of JAQSYD010000094.1, read as the reverse complement.
TTCTTTTTAACTTCAAGAAGCTCATCTTTTATTACCATAAGCATCTTATATTCGCTGGCAAGTAAGGATCTATAATATTCTATATCTTTAATCAATGCCAGATATTCTTCTTCTATCTTGCCTCTTTCCAAACCTGTAAGAGCTCTTAATCTCATTTCAGCAATAGCATCAGCTTGTGCTTCTGAAAGTCCAAACCTCTCCATCATACTTTGCTTCGCTTCTGAAACTGTTTTGGAACCTCTAATTATTCTTATAATCTCATCAATATTATCAAGAGCTATTCTTAATCCCTCTAATATATGTGCTCTTGCTTCAGCCTTATTTAGATCATATTGTGTTCTTCTGGTTATTACCTCTACTTGGTGCTGTATATAATATTTTATAATTTCTTTTAAATTTAATACTTTTGGTAATCCATCAACTAGTGCAAGCATTATGATACCAAAGGTATCCTGCAGCTGTGTGTGCTTATAAAGCTGATTTAGAATTATATTTGCATTTACATCTCTCTTTAGTTCTATAACTATTCTCATACCTGCTCTGTCAGATTCATCTCTAAGATCAGAGATTCCTTCAATTTTTTTATCCTTCACAAGCTCTGCAATTTTTTCAATTGTACTAGCCTTATTTACTTGATATGGAATTTCACTGATGATGATCCTAGATTTATTTCCTGCCATTTGCTCTATCTCAGCATTTGCTCTTACTACAACCTTGCCTCTGCCTGTCGCATAAGCCTTTTTTATTCCTTCTCTGCCCATTATGATACCGGCAGTTGGAAAATCCGGTCCTTTTATATGCTTCATCATTTCATCAAGCTCAATTTCAGGGTTTTCTATTGTAGCAACAACACAGTCAATAACCTCTCCCAAGTTATGGGGAGGAATTGATGTTGCCATACCAACAGCTATACCGTTTACTCCGTTAACCAATAGGTTAGGGAATCTTGCTGGCAGTACTGAAGGCTCCTTTAAGCTTTCATCATAGTTTGGTACAAAATCCACTGTTTCTTTTTCTATATCACGAAGCAGTTCCATTGAGATCTTAGCCATTCTTGCTTCTGTATAACGCATAGCTGCAGCGCTGTCACCATCAACAGAGCCAAAGTTTCCGTGACCATCAACCAATGGGTATCTGTATGAAAAATCCTGTGCCATTCTAACCATCGTATCATATACAGCAGTATCACCATGTGGGTGATATTTACCTAAAACTTCACCGACAGTAGTCGCTGACTTACGATATGGTTTGTCCGGTGTAAATCCTGAATTATTCATAGCATAAAGTATACGTCTATGAACCGGTTTAAGTCCATCTCTTACATCAGGCAGAGCACGAGCTACTATAACGCTCATTGCATAGTCTATAAAGGATGTTTTTACCTCATCTTCTATATTCATGGGTATTATTTTTTGATTTTGTATATCCAATAAAATTACCTCCAAAACCTCTTCTTAAGAATATTAAACTATATATCTAAGTTCTTTACATACTTCGCATTTTGCTCTATAAATTCTCTTCTTGGCTCAACTTTTTCACCCATCGTTATAGTTAATATTTCATCTGCTGCCGCTGCATCTTCTGAAGTAACCTGTAATATAGTTCTAGTTTCAGGATCCATCGTTGTATCCCAAAGCTGTGTTGCATTCATTTCTCCAAGACCTTTGTATCTTTGTACGCTTGCTTCCTTATGTTTTTTCAATAGCTCACTAAGCTCTTTGTCATTATATGCATAACCAAATATCTTTGTACCTGCCTTGTTCTTTACCCCATATAAAGGTGGTTGTGCAATATAAACATAGCCTGCATCAATTAGCGGTCTCATGTATCTATAAAAGAATGTAAGCAATAATACTCTAATATGGGCACCGTCTACGTCGGCATCTGTCATCAGTATTATTTTATGATAACGCATTTTCTCAATATTAAAATCTTCGCTTATACCCGCTCCAAAAGCAGTTATCATGTTTTTTAACATTTCACTAGAAAGAATCTTATCTAATCTTGCTTTTTCAACGTTAAGAATTTTTCCTCTAAGTGGCAGTATCGCTTGATTTTTTCTGTCTCTTCCTTGCTTTGCTGAACCGCCCGCAGAATCACCCTCAACTATATAAATTTCACATAATGATGGATCCTTCTCTGAACAGTCTGCCAGTTTTCCCGGAAGACTTGTGCTTTCCAGCACATTCTTTCTTCTTGTAAGCTCTCTTGCTTTTTTAGCTGCTTCTCTTGCTCTTGCAGCTGTAAGTGCTTTATCTACTATTATTTTAGCCCCTGAAGGATTTTCTTCAAGGAATGCTTCAAGATTTTCTGAAACGATAGAATCAACAATGCCTCTAACTTCAGGGTTACCAAGCTTTGTCTTAGTTTGTCCTTCAAATTGAGGATCTGGAATCTTTATGCTTATAACGGTTGTTAAGCCTTCTCTTACGTCTTCACCTAACAGATTGGCATCATTCTCTTTAAGAATTTTATATTTTCTGGCATAATCATTGATAACCTTTGTAAGCGAGGTCTTAAAACCATTGGTATGTGTTCCACCCTCTAAAGTGTTTATATTGTTTGCAAAGCTGAAAATATTCTCTGCATAGCTTGAATTATACTGCAGAGCAACCTCAACCTCTATTTCATCTTTTTTTGTATTAATATATATGGGTTCACTGTGCAGCGGATCTTTGTTTTTATTTAGATATTTAACAAAGGATACTATACCGCCTTCATACATAAAGGTTTTTTCGATATCATATCTTTCATCCTTCAAATATATTTTAACGCCTTTATTTAAAAAAGCTAGTTCTCTAAGTCTGTGCTCTAATGTATCAAAATTATATTCTACTTCTTCAAAAATCTCATGATCCGGTTTAAAAGAAACTGTAGTACCTGTCGAATCAGCTTCACCTATAACAGTAAGCTTTGTTGTGGCGCTGCCTCTTGAATATTCCTGATGATATAGATGCCCGTCTCTTTTTACCTTTACTTCCAGCCATTCTGATAAAGCATTTACTACTGATACACCAACACCGTGAAGACCTCCGGAAACCTTGTAGCCGCCACCGCCGAATTTACTTCCTGCGTGTAATATAGTTAATGCTACTTCAACAGCAGGCTTACCCAGTTTAGGATGTATTCCTACAGGAAATCCTCTTCCATCATCCTCTACAGTTATAGAATTATCCTGATGTATAAATACATTTATATTTTTACACACACCAATTAAAGCTTCGTCAATAGCATTGTCTACTATTTCCCAAACCAAATGATGCAGACCCTTTAAACCTGTACTTCCTATATACATACCAGGTCTTTTTCGAACTGCCTCTAAACCTTCTAAGACCTGTATCTGTTCTGCTTCATATTGCTGAATATTATTCTTGTTTTCCTCCATATATTTGCTTCAACCTCCAAAAAATAATAGAATAAATACGATTATTACTTAAGTGATATATTATCTATAAAACCTGCTCTTTTAAATAATGTGACAGATGAAATAGGAGATAGGTATATTATAGTTTTATTTTTCTTTTCAGTAAGTATAAATGATTTTGGTTCATCCTCAGATATTTTCTGTATAAACCCCTCATCCTCAGCTATACTTAAAAATTCCTTGGTTGTATTTGATAAATTACTGGACTCTACGTCCATTATGGATATAACATCCTTTAAGGATATTACAATATCTCCACCCAAATGAATAAACATCTATTCGGCCTCCTTAGGCTTAATTCTTGTCCTATATTTCCTAAAATTCACTCACTTATTATTATAACCCTTTGAAGTAAAAACTAAAAGGCTTGTATAGGAAAATATCATTTTTTGTAAATTTTTCCTTCAATTACATTAAAAAGACTAAACTTTTCAATATTAAGATTTCTAAAATATTCTACGTCTGTACAGGTTATAAAGGTTTGTATATCCTTTATAAATTTCATTAGATATCTTTGTCTCTCTGTATCTAATTCTGAAAATACATCATCCAATAGTAGTATTGGATATGAATCTGTTTCATAGTTCATAAATTGCAGTTCTGAAATTTTCAACGATAACAGCGTAGTCCTCTGCTGCCCCTGAGATCCATAGGTCTTTACCTCCATATCATTTATATAAAACAATATGTCGTCTCTATGAGGGCCCTTATGCGTAACGCCTCTTTTTATATCTATCGCTCTGAATTTCTCCAGATCCTTCTCAAAAACTTCTCTTATATGCTTTTCATTTTGCTCTTTGTATTCAATAGAGCTTTTATAAATTAATTTTAAATCTTCTTTGTTATTTGTTATGCTTTTATGAATTTCATTTGCATAGGAATCTATAAGCTTAAGAAATTCAATTCTTTCTTTAATTACTTTAGTGCCGTAATCCATCAGCTGCTGATCCCATATTTCGATGGTATCAATTACCTTAGGATCATTCTTAGCCTGCACCAATAGATTATTTCTCTGCATAACAAGCTTAACATATTGACTCAAATTATAAAAATAACCAGGCTTTACTTGTGAAAGTATAATATCTACAAATCTTCTTCTCTCAGCTGGGCCTTCTTTAATTATTTTCATATGATCCGGTGAAAAAATGACAGTTATCAGATTTCCTAACAGCTCGCCTGTCTTATTAAGCTTTACGCCATTATGCTTCATGCTTTTTCTTTGATTCTTTTTGAGGTAAACTTCCAGATTGTTTTCTTGATCTTCTTTTTCATAGAAAATCTTTATTTTTGACTCCTCATTATTCCAACGTATCAGTTCATTGTCTTTTTGAGATCGATGAGACTTACCGGTGGACAATAAATAAATAGACTCAATGATATTAGTTTTACCTTGAGCATTTTGTCCATAAAATATATTTACCCCTTTATTTAATTCTATTTCTTCATGCTCATAATTTCTAAAATCTTTTAATGAAATATGCTTTATATGCAAAATAAGCACTCCTTACGATATAAATCGCACGAAAGCCTTACATCAAACATAAAGACTTTGTGCGTTTTATACATAGCAATTAATATTTCGTGCCTTAAAAAATTAAAGATGCTAAGCACGAAATTTATAGCTAATCCTATTCCTTTACAATTTTATACTGATTTCCAAGTACCTCTATGATATCTCCGTCATGAAGCTTCTTACCTCTTGCAAATTCAACGGTATTATTAACCTTAATCTTTCCATCTATGATGAGTGCCTTGGATTCCCCGCCTGTACTTGCTATTTCAGCCCATTTCAAAAACTGATCCAACTTTATAAATTCGCTGCTTATATTGATTTCCTTCAAAATATCACCTGCTTTTTTTATTATAGATATATTATTTATTAAACTTATCAAATTATTAGTATCCTTTTTGGTGCTGCATTGATCATTCACTCTTATTTAATTAAACCACCTATAGATAGTTTTATTAAAAGCTACCCTTAGGTGGTTAAGCAAGACTACTTTTTAAATCTTGTAGGAAGTATCAAGTATAAGTATCCATTATCATCTAATGGTCTTAAAATACTTGGGCTTATATTCGTTGTAAATTCTATCGTTATTTCTTCACTTTCAATAACCTTTAATACATCCATAAAGTATTTGGCATTAAAAGCTATTTCAATGTCTTCACCCTGCTTATTCACTTTTAGTTCTTCTTGAACATCTCCGTTTTGAGAGTTAGATCTTATGGACATGATATCATCGTTAATTTCAAACTTTATCATATTATTACTGGAATCTCTTGCAAACAATGCTGCTCTCTCACAAGACTCGATTAAATGTGAGGTAGGAACAGTAACCTTTATTTTGTAATCATTTGGTATGATTTGTTTGTAATTGATGAACTCACCTTCCAGCAGTCTTGATATGACAATTGTATCCTTTACCTGAACAAGTATTTGATTTTTAGAGAAGTAAATATTTACCGGTTCTTCACTATCCTCTAATATCTTACCTATTTCAGAGAGAGATTTTCCAGGAATTACTGATTTAAAGGTGTTATCATTTATGACACTGCAATTTTTAACAGCCATTCTGAAACCATCTAGCGCTACCATGGAAACTTTGTCCCCTACTACTTCGAATAGTACACCAGTAAGTATGGGACGTATTTCATCAGTTGATACTGAGAAAATAGTTTGCTTGATCATTTCTTTAAATTTGTTTTGTGTAATGACTAAGCCATTTTCCTTTTTTACCTCAGGTAAGTCAGGAAATTCATCTGCTGTCATTCCATTAATTTTAAAATGTGAGTTTTCACATTTTATATAAACTACATTATTGTCTTTCAGTTCAATCTCAATATCTGAATCAGGCAGCTTTCTAACTATTTCACCAAGCATTTTAGATGAAATGACTATTTTCCCGGGAACAATAACATCAACATTTATAGTTGTTTCTATTCCAACTTCTAAATCTGTACCTATAAGCTTAAGCTTTCCATTTTTTGCTTCAAGCAGTATTCCTTCCAATATGGGAAGTGTTGTTTTGGATGGAACAGCTTTTTGAGTAATATTGATGCCATTTAAAAGCAGGTTTTTGTTTGTAATTATTTTCATTTTGTGGATAACCTCCAAAACCGTAATTTTATATAAATAAATTATAATAATACTAGTAATAGTAGTAGGGGCTGTGAATTTGTATAAAACTCATCTTTTACTTAGAAAAACATAATTTGTTGCTGTTGATAATATGTTGAGGATTTAGCGCACTTTATGCACAGAAAATTGCTAATAAAGTTTTGAAATTAATTATCAACAACTTATCAATAGGATGTCTACAAGATATAAAGAGATGAAAATTTCCAAAATAAATTATTTCGCCCCATGAGGGGCGAATGAAATTACTTGTTTTCTATTCTATTAGTCAGGTCCTCAATAATGGATTTTAAATTAGGATCTATTTTTATATCTTTTGATATTTTTTCGTGAGCGTGCATGATAGTAGTATGATCTCTACCGAATTCCTCACCAATTTTAGGTAGTGATAAATCTGTTATTTCTCTGCAAAGATACATGGCTATTTGTCTTGGATAAACAATAGATCGGTTTCGCTTCTTTGCTGTGAAATCTTCTATTTTTAAGTTGAAGAAGCTGCCTACAGCATCTTTAATTGTATTAGCACTGACTATTTTTGGTTTTATATTCGTTATAATGTCCTTTAAAGCTTCTTCAGCAAGAGTCTCATTTATTTCACCATTAGTTAAGGAAGAATAAGCTACTATTCTGATTAGCGCGCCTTCCAACTCTCGTATGTTGGATTGTATTTTTTTAGCAATCAGATGCATTACATCATCAGATATCTGAATGTTTTCTAATTTAGCTTTTTTCTTAAGAATAGCTATTCTTGTTTCTAGATCAGGTGCTTGTATATCAGCAATAAGACCCCATTCAAACCTGGAGCGAAGTCTATCCTCCAAAGTTGGTATTTCTTTGGGGGTTCTATCGCTGGATATGATGATCTGCTTATTGGCTTCATGCAGTGCATTGAAGGTATGGAAGAACTCTTCTTGTGTTCTTTCTTTACCTACTATAAATTGAATATCGTCTACTAGAAGCACATCTATCGTTCTATATTTATTTCTAAACTCAACGTTTTTGTCATCTCTTATAGAGTTAATAAGCTCATTGGTAAAGGTCTCGGAGGATACATACATAACCTTGGCCTTTTTGTTTTGATTTTGTATATAATGTCCAATTGCATGCATAAGGTGAGTCTTCCCTAATCCAACACCGCCATAGATAAAAAGAGGGTTGTAAGCCTTTGCCGGTGATTCAGCAACTGCTACAGACGCTGCATGTGCAAGTCTATTGCTATTGCCAATAACGAAGGTATCAAAGGTATATTTTGGATTTAAGGAACTATTTGACTGATCTTCAGCTGCTTTTTCCTGTCTTATTTCTTCTTGTACTAAATCTTTTTCCTCAGAGCCTATAACAAGCTTTATATCATAGTAAATAGAAGAAACCTGCTTGAGTGCGTTCCTTATTAATGTAAGATATCTTGCCTCCAGTATACCCTTTGTAAAATCATCGGGTACTGAAAATGTAAATACATTATCAGTCAAAGATACCGGCTGTATTGCTTTTAGCCAGGTATTAAAGCTTACCTCGGTCAATTCGACTTTAATTAGATCAAGGGTTTTATCCCAAATTTCATGCATGCGAGGATTCATTTTGTACCTCCTTATAAAAGATGAATAAAAAAAATTATCTATAAATATCAACAAACTTGTACACAAAGATTAAATAAAAAAAGAAAAGAGACAAAAAAAATATATATGTATAAAAATGTTAACAACTTGTGAATATTAAATAAAGAAAAACCTATTGTAAACAAGTTCATTTAATAGAATACACATTATTAACAAAATTAAAAACTAGTTATTTATTAGAGTATTGACTTCCAAAAAGAATTTAATACACATAATAAACTAGTTATACACAAAATATACACAAGT
>JAQSYD010000197.1 GCA_029256325.1 Clostridia bacterium | reverse complement strand
TTTCACCCCCGAAGAGGATTTCTTTCACCTGTCGGTCTACCTTTAGCAGTTCAGGTACAAATTCACCAAATGAATGTGTATATCTTGGGTTAACTGCTATCAGCTCCCCCTTAACTTTACGTCCTGTTGTAGTTTCAATTTCAACCTGCTCTCCTAGATTGGCTTCTGTTTGAGCATAACCTTTTACCCATAGCTCCAGTGGTACTTGCTTTGTATCATCAGGCACTTGAGGAGCTCTTTCTTCGGGCTTAAGTACAATTTGATGTATTTGTACCCAATCTCCCTTTTTCGCTGCATTCATTTTGCAACACTCCTTTATTTAAGAATTCTAGGACAGGCTTCTGCGTCTGCCCATATTGCTCTTGGTACTGGAAGATCAATCATGGTCTTTAAGCCTGGTGCTGCATTAATAACTTGAGGAATCATATTAACGCACATAGCAATTGTTCCAAGTCCACCTTGTACTTCTGGCTTTATCGCCATATTTACTTCAGGTGTACCCTTTATGGTGATATAGTCTCCTGTATGAGTTCCTTCCATTTCAGGCTCAATCTGTTGTGGGTGAATCATATCGATTTTAACTTCTCCATCAACAAAACCTTGACCTGTCATATTAACGCCCGCTACATTGCCTGCAGCAGCAAAACCGTATGGTGACTTTCTATCAACAGTAGTTACGATAGGTTTCATTTGCGTTTCATACTTTTCTACATTCCAGCCTATTGCATCACCAATCATTCTGATTGACTCTGCAAAGCCTACGTGACCTGCCATTGTGCCATCAGCAACACCCTTATTGAATTCATCAACAGTAACGCCTACCCCTTGCTCTTCCATAACTGCTGGACCAAATGGGCTTAAGCTGTTTACTCTTTTAGCTTCTATATGTTGAACGTCAGTCATGCAGCCTGTTAAACAAACCACCAGCAAGTCCATAATCAAACCTGGATTAATACCTGTTCCTAGGATTGTTACGCCATTTGCTTTCGCTATTTTATCAAGTTCAGCAGCTAGTTCAGGATTTTGAGATTGTGGATATGCCATTTCTTCTGCTGTTGAAATGACATTTACTTTATGTTCCAATACTTGCTTTAATCTTGGAAATGCCTTCTTTGTAAAGGAGTCTGTTGCGCATAAACATATATCAACATTTTTGCCCTTTAATACTTCGTCAATATCATTGATGATGATTACCTCGGGTTTATCTCCTCGTTCTACGCCAAGAACGTCGAACATGCTTCTGCCAACTCTAGCTTCATTTCTATCGCAGACGCCTACGATATCCACACCCTTTTTAGTCAAAAGCATTCTAGCCATACCGCTTCCCATTGCACCAAAGCCCCAAATTGCTACTTTTACGTTTTCCATATGATAACCTCCATTAAATTATTTATATTTTAAACATTTTGTATAGTCTTAAGCTTTATAAATAGTATCTTTTAAGGTAAAATATTGGTAACTGTTCTATATCATTCGAGTGTTAGTTTATGTACTTCATGATTGTTTATTACCAATACTGCATTAAGACCCAATTTAATTAATAGCAATTAGTGTGCCAACTCCTCATGAGTTTAACAGATATATCAACACTGCCAGCCCTTGCAAAACCTATGAAACAAAAAATATTTCTGGCACAAACTTTGTATAATTTTCAGAAATCTATTTACTCGTGCAAAATTATTTGCATAATAGCAAATAATTTTGCGTTTAAAATATGTATATCGCTGCATAAAATTACAACTTCTAAGGTATTTATACAGCTTCTGATTAATAAATAAACAAACCCCATATTAAAGTGCAAATTTTTTTGCAATATCAGTTAATGAAATATGATATACACCTTTTCGCATTGAAAATAATTATATTTTATAAATTTAACAAAGGAGATTTCTTCATGTTTGATTATCATGTACATACACACTATTCCAATGATTGTACCTTTGACATGGAAAGTTACATCCTTCCGGCCATTGAAAAAGGCCTGAAGGGCATATGCTTCACCGATCATGTTGATATTGAATATCCCAGTGCTTCCATTGAATTTGAATTGGACTATTCAAAGTACACAAGGGAGATCAAGAGATTAAAAGATAGATATAATGGCAAATTAGAGATTTTTACAGGAATTGAATTTGGTATGCAGCCCCACATATTAGAGACGGATACAGCTTTCTTTCAAGATAAGAGCTTTGATTACATACTTGGATCAATTCATACTGCAGATAGAAAGGAGTTGTATGGAGGCGACTTCTTGGCTGGAAAATCTGAGCATAACAGTATTTTAGATTATTTCAATGATATGATTTTCTGTGTAAATCATTTTAAAAGCTATCATAACTTAGGACATTTGGATGCCGTATCAAGATATATCAACAGTGGAAGCTTTGAAGCTTCAAAATACATGGAATATATAGAAGAGGTGCTGCGAACCATTGTTCAAAATGGTAAAGGTATTGAATTAAATACCTCCGGCAAACGCTATGCTCTGCCATACTTCCATCCCGAACCAAGCATTATAAAGCTTTATAAGCAGCTTGGCGGTGAGATAGTCACCTTGGGTTCAGACTCACACAGCCCAAGTACCTTGGGCTATGGCTTTGATGAAGCTGCTGAAATATTACAGCACTGTGGCCTTAAATATTATACTATTTATAAAGGTGGTAAGCCTGAGTTCATTAAGCTGTAAAAACAAGAAAATCCCTAACTACCGAGGGATGACTTAGTAGTTAGGGATT
>JAQSYD010000093.1 GCA_029256325.1 Clostridia bacterium | reverse complement strand
TATGGAAAAATCCATATTTTGATCTTCTGTTGCATAATAGTAAAAGTTCATCCAAAGCTCTATGGTACCGAAATGATCCAGCAAGTCCGCATCCTGAAGCAGCATTTCATAGTTATTATATTGCCTTTTCTTTCTATGGGCATGACATTGAATCAATCCGGATATCTGTTTTATTTCCTCTTCCGTACATAGATCCTGTATTATTTCCTTCACAAGTACTGCTCCGTATTTGCTATGGGGTTCAATACCCTTTGCCACATCGTGAAAATACGCTGCTGTCTGCAATATCTCATCCATGGTGCTATCTTCAGGAAGTATGAGTTTTCTCAAGTTTATAACTAGCTTTGCCACCCTGGCTCCATGATAATATATAAAACCCGTTTCTCGATGATGGTGGGCTTTTCTTTGTCCTAAATACTCAAAGGCTCTTTGCTTCATTAAAATTAAATCCATCGCTGCCTCCCTTATACAAAACATGCTATATTGAAGATTTTACCATACAGAAATATGATGCGCCATAGGTTTTCATTGATATTTTTAAAACGAAAGAGTATCTGCATGTTGCTGCAGATACTCTTTCGTCGTAGAGAAAATTTTAGTGACCACAATCATGATGACTGCAGCTGCCTTCCAAGGAGAATTCCGGCAATATGTTTTTCTTAAGCAACTCGATATTTTCTAGTACCGTTTTGTTTTCAACCCGATAAGCCTTTACCCCTTGATTATTCAACTTGGTCAGGGCTCCTGCCCCTATTCCCGATACCAAAATAGCATCTACAGCTTCTCCGGCAAGTGCTTTTAAAGGCTGGCACATCCCGTGGGTATGATGCAAGTCTCCATTTTCAATCACTTTCGTAATCTCTGTATCCGTATCATAAATCATAAATAGCGGCGATGAGCCAAAATGATTATGAGCGATGCTGCTTAAGCCTTTGTTGTCTTTAATCGGAATACAAACTTTCATTTTTGCGCTCCTTTCATGATGATTATTTATTGTATTTTTTACAGCAATTGCTTTTACTGCCATTGCACAATGTAGTACAATCCTCCGGCATGTGTACGCCAAGTTTGCAGTTATCTGCTATTTGAGCATGCCCTATTTGCTCAAGAAACACAATGGTTTCCTGCAAAGCGTGCTTTTGGATATTATAATATACATAATAGCCAGCCTTCTCACCTGAAATGATGCCAACATCCTTCAAAACTCTTATATGCTGTGATACGGCTGCCTCAGTTATATTTAAATGCTTCGCAAGGCCCTTTGCACATATCTTTCTTTTTGAAAGTATATAAAGGATTTTCAGTCTGGTCTCATCACCCAGCGCTTTCATTACCTGTACGATCTTATCCATCATTACCCCTATTCATTTAAGTGTTTACTTAACTAAATAATATAATACTTAATTATAATTGTCAATCATTAGAAAATTCTTTGCTATAAGGAATGATTTGTCTCCTCCAAGCTTCAATACACCAGAAGCCTTGCTTTGAGGGCTGTAGCTTTGGAGTGCGACAAAGCAATCTTCTTCGATGGTATTCCTTTTGGGTAAGTGAAGCTTTCCTCTAACAAATATATCCTTATGCAAAGTGTTCGTTTATGATAATAATTCAGCCACTCATTTTTTAGCATAATAAATATCAAGATAGAACTTTAATATTGCCTTTCTAATAAAGCAAAAGAGTGATGTACGACATCTACATCACCCTTTTGCTTTATTTCAGGACAGCCACTTGGGCCTTCCCCCTGCTATATACTTTTAATTGCCTTATCAAATCTGGCTTTTAATCTTTCTTCTCCCATGATATCCAGAAGCTCATATAAATCAGGTGTATTCTTGCGACCTGATATCGCCACTCTGATTACACTCATAAAATCTCCGATATGCCCCTTATAGCTCTCTTTATCTTTTTTGTAAGTCTTGGCATCTCTTGCAAAACCTAACTTTTCTGCTGCAGTTTTCGCTCTTTCAAACCAAGTATCCTTATCATCCGCTTTATTGTAAGTATTTTTATAGGCATCCAATACTGCAATTACATCGTCATTAGGAAGATTTCCAGGGAATTCATAGCCTTCCTTTGTATACTCTTCAAACCAGCTGTCATAGAAATAGCCTAAATAACCTCGTACATCAGACCACTTAGCTATATCCTTTCTTGGCTTTTCAACCCCTCTTTCAATACCCAGAATCGCTCTGGTATAAGCTTCATTGCTTTTCATTTGCTCTGCCAGCTCTGCATCATATTGCTGCGCCCACTGAAGCGTCATGTCATATACCTCATCAGCACTCATTAAAGCAACACGGTCCTTGCTGATGTCTGTAAGCTTTACTAAGTCAAATAAAGCTCCGCTGGTTCCCATTTTTGATAGATCAACTGCAAATTCAGTATTTGGAGCAGTCGGATTCGCCATTCTCCACTCTTCATAGTTGGAGTTTATAAGATTCAATAGATATTCTCTGACTGACTCTGCTGGGTAACCCACTTCATGATAATAGCTTACAGCAGCTTCAGGATCTTTTCTTTTACTGAGCTTTCTCTTAGAAGTACCATCCATCTTAAGCACTGGGGATACATGTGCAAAACGAGGTTTTTCCCATCCAAGCATCTCGAAAAGCTGAACGTGAATTGGCGCAGAGGACAACCATTCATCCCCTCTAATTACATGGGTAGTTCTCATCAAATGGTCATCTACGGCATGGGCAAAGTGATAGGTTGGTATTCCATCTGACTTAAGCAGCACGATATCTTGATCGTTTTCAGGCATTTCTACAATACCTTTTATTAAGTCATCAATCACTATTCGATTTTCAGGTTTCCCTGGAGATTTAAGTCTCAAAACAAAGCCCTTCCCAGCTTCAAGCTCTGCTTTAACCTCATCAAAGCTTGCATTTCTATGCTTTGCATATTGTCCATAATATCCTGGATTTTGCTTAGACTCCTCCTGCTTTGCTCTAATCTCATTTAAGTCTTCTTCACTGCAGAAGCAAGGATATGCCAGACCTTTTTCTACCAACACCTTTGCAATAGCTTGGTATATTTCTTTTCTTTCGCTTTGTTTATATGGACCATAAATGCCATTTTCACTATTTTCACCTGTCATGCCCTCATCGAAAACGACATCAAAGCTTTTCAAAGAGTTGATAATTTCCATTACCCCGCCTTCTAATTCACGCTTCTTATCTGTATCTTCGATTCTTAGGAAAAACACTCCACCGCTTTGATGAGCCAATCTTTCAGGTATCATAGCAGCATATAAAGCACCGGTATGCAGGTATCCTGTTGGGCTGGGTGCAAATCTTGTAACCTTAGCACCCTCCGGTAATTGCCTTTGTGGGTATTTTGCTTCATAGTAATCCGGCGTCTTTTCTATATGGGGAAATAATAAATCCGCCAATTGTTTGTTTTGATTCATTTCTCATCATCCTTTTCTTAATAATTTTCAAATAAAAAAGACCCTTCATCCACACTAGGACGAAAGGTCTGACTTCCGCGGTACCACCTAAATTGATGCAATGCGATCCATGCTTTGCATCCTCTTAAACCCGTTAAGGTTGGGCAACCTAAAGCTTACTCATTCTTTCAGCCTATACTCCAAGGCTTCCTTCAACAGCTTATTTACCGAATTTCCATCCTCCTCGGCTTTCTATAAAATAAGTTTTGCCTACTCTTCCTCTTCATTGTATTTATCATGTTTTGTTTATTGCCATTTGCGAAGCAAATCTAGGCATAAGCATGATGCCTAGATGACATTCAATGCTTTTATTAACCTAAAGTATAATATCTCATGGGTATATTTGTCAAGCACCAGACAAATTCTTATCTTTAATATTCCTGCATAGCCTTGTTCTTATACAGTAAAACAGCTGCAATTATAAAGTATATGCCGGTCACGAAGAATAATGCATAAGCAGGTATCATATCTAAGGATATGCCTGCCAGAACTATACCTAGAGGCATCAAGGCACCGGATAATGTCCCCATGACTCCCCAGACTCTTCCCAGCATTTCGTTGGGTATGGCTCTTTGCATGACAACCATTAAGGGCATATCTATCATAAGTATGAAGAATGACAGCAGGAAGGCCATGGCTATATACAAGCCAAATGTCAGCATCATATGAAAGCCTTTCAGTATCCCAAGACCGGGTATTCCCATTACTATGGTAGCCAATCCAATACCGCCAATACCAATCACTAAGCCTTTAAGCTTTTTCTCTTTCTCCGGAAGCTTAGCAATCAGTATCGCCGCTGTCAGCATACCTGCGGAGAAAGCACCTTCTATAAAGCCATATTGAGAAGCCGGTAATCTCAGCACATTAATTATAAGATAAGGCAATGTTACATTGAAGGTGGCCGATATAAGGAAATTGAAGCTCATGGAGAAAGGAATGATAGCGAGAAGAATCTTATGGCCCTTTATAAATGCAAATACCTCTTTTATATCCTTCCACACTGCATTCATGCTTATAGCGCTATCAACCTTTTTCTCCTCTTTGGGTTTGTTGAAATTAAAGTCTATAAACAATTCTGAGATGGCAGATAATATGAAGGATATACCATTTATTAAAAGGAAAAGATTCATTGAAACAAGTCCAAAAGCCAAGCCGCCTAATACAGGACCAAGTATAGAGCTGCCGGAATCAATAGCTCGGCTGTAGGAGTTTATCTTAATCAGTTTTTGATCAGACACCAGTCTGGGTATGGCGGCATTGTCGGTAGTGATGAAAAACGTGCTGACTATGGACAATATAAAGGTTGTTGCATAGATGAAGGGCAGCATTAATCCATATGTTAAAGACAATACAAGCAGGGTCAAAACAACTGCTCCGCTCAGAAAGTCCAAGCCTACCATCATTTTCTTTCTATCTACCCTGTCTGCCACAGAACCAGCAACAGGGCTTAGAAGAACACGGGGCAGAGTTCCTAGCAATAAACTGAAAGCAAAGCTGGTTCCCGAACCTGTCACTTTCAATATATATAGGGAAATTGCAAAAGAATAAATATATGTTCCTAAAGAAGAGACCAACTTACCACCTAAGAATAAAATTAAATTTAACTTCTCCTTCGATTCATTTGGTTCTTCCATATTTAAGTCTTCTGTTAATGTTGTTATTGTACTGGTTGCATCCATTTAAAACACTCCTTAACATTTATATGTTTAATTGTATTAAACTTTATACTATTACTATACAATCAAATCACCCCAAAGTCAATATTAAAATTAAATTTTATTTAACTTTTTTTGTTTTTTTGATTACATCTATTGCATGTTAAATTTTCTTTTACTATAATGAATATAGAAGTTGATAGTGATAAAATTAGGAGGGCGAATGCAATGGCACAAAACTTAGGAGAAAGAATAAAAACTTTAAGAAAAGAGCTTAAAATGACGCAAACTGATTTGGCAGGCAGCGAGATGACAAAAAGCATGTTAAGCCAAATTGAAAACAACCTTGCTACACCCTCCATGAAAAACCTGCAGTATTTAGCATCTCGGCTAGGTAAACCCGCTTCTTACTTTTTGGAGGATGAGACATATGCATCCGCCTTGCCTATAGAAGAGATTCATCAGGAGCTTAAGGAAATATCAAAGCTCATAGATAGCAGAAAGCTGGATGAAGCTCTGTCAATGCTGGAAGCGATGCTTTTAAAATATAACTTTGATAAGGACAGCAAGCTTTATGCAGATTTTCTTTCCAAGCATGGAGAATGTTTAATAGAATTGAATCGTTCTGAAGAAGGAGAAGGTAAGATCAAAGAAGCAGTAAATATATATATAAATAAATTTCTGTTTGTGGATGCGTCAAGGACTTATACTGTGCTTATCGGTACCCCTTGGAATAACTTCGATTACCAAAAATGTATGAATATTTTAGAAGAAGCTTTGAGTATTTATAATAATTCCATTAATAAGGATTATGCCTTTGAGATTGAAACTTTATATATAAGGTCTATACTATATGCCGGATTAGATAAGATAGAGGATAGTCTTTTGGCAACAAATAAGGCTTTGAGCATATCCAAGCAAACGGATATATACTATAAATCAGATGAGCTTTATAAAAACCTGGCCGTTATGGGCGGTCTTTTGGGCGAACTGGAGCATTTTAATATGCACATAGACAAGGCAAGACAATTTGCTGTTTTTACTGATAACAATAGAGTTCTGGCAAGCGTAGAAGGGGTTTGCGGCTTATATTACAATAAATTGGGCAAGCCGGAAAAAGCATTGGAACACCTCGATACAGCGCTAGAGCTATCCGATAAGGTTGCTGCTTTTGCACTTACAGAAAAAGCTAAATCCTTTTATATGCTGGGTAAATATCAACAAGCACTGGAATCCATAAAGCATATAAAATATCCTGAATATACACCCTTTAAATATGACTATTTGCACGTTTGGAGTTATAAAGTATACGAAGGCTTAAGCTTAAGTAAAACAGGCAGGCCAAAAGAAGCAATAGAAACAATCAAGTCCGGTATAGAGATGCTGGAAATTGTCGGAGAGTCAAAGGCACTTGCTTTTGCCTATAAAAGCTTAAGTGAGGTTTACTCCGAAATGGAGGATTTTGAAAATGCCTTTGCTGCTTTAAAAAAATCCAATGAAATCGAAGAGCTTGCCAAGGATAATAAACTATATTATTAAATACAAAAGGGTCAGACAAATACGTCTGACCCTTCACATTCCTATTGTTTTGTAAATACATCCACAAAATGTGCGCATCTGTCCGATGAAAGCTTCAAGAACTCTCTGAATTCTATGGCATTCCCCTTCGTCGACTTGTCAGAAATTGACCTTATCACTACAAAAGGCACTTCACAAAGATGACATACATAGGCAATTGCCGCTCCCTCCATCTCAACACACCAAGCACCAAAGTCCTCGTGTATTTGCTCCTTTACCTCTTGAGAAGAGATGAACTGATCCCCGCTTGCTACAATCCCAATATAGGTTTTATATTTATCTTTCACCGACATCTCGATGGCCATTTTGCACTTTTCCACAAGATCTGTATCTGCCTGTAAATATCGAATGCCTGCAATATAACCCTTCTCATGTCCAAAGGCCGTTATATCGACATCATGCTGAATGCAGCGATCAGATATGACGATATCTCCGATTTCCAGGCTCGGCTCCAAGGCTCCCGCTGAACCAATATTGATGATGCACATGGGATTAAATTTATCGATCATAATCTGTGTGCTTCTGGCCGCATTGACCTTTCCTACACCAGACTTAGATACGATGCAGCTTTTACCGTTTATGGTACCTTTGTAAAACTTGACTCCATAATGTATCATTTGCTCTTTGTCAGGCATCAAAGACAATATTGAATCAACTTCTTCTTTCATTGCTCCAATTATTCCAATCATTTGTACGTTTATTCTCCTTATCTAAATGTAGCATTACATGCTTCATGACTAGTATTGTTCTTTTCACGATTATACATGAATATTACACTAATTTAAAGCTATTCTGCATGATTTATGATATTCTTGCTTTCTCCCTTTTTGACAAACATCATAGTGACAAGAGCTAACAGCAAGAAGCAAACCGATATTAAAAACAAAGAGCCGTAGCCGATATAATCTATGATGAAGCCAAGCAGCGGTGGTCCTGTAATGGCTGCCAAGGAGGAAAAAAAGTAATATAACCCAGTATACGCACCAATTTTACTTTCAGTAGTCATTTCAACAACCATGGGATAAGAGTTTATATTGATTAAAGCCCAGAATATGCCCCCGATACCCAGAAGTATCGCGATATAAGTGGTATTTCTGAAAAAGGTAATCAATATAAATACAACCAATAATCCGGTTATGCCTGTCATAATGGTTTTTCTTCGGCCAACCTTTGTTGCAATAAAACCGCTGGGTATAGCAAAAATCAAAAATGTTAAAGAGAAAAACGAAAGTAAAAAGGCTGCCGTACTTTCCTTTAACCCCAGATATTTTACCCCATATAGTGTAAATAAAGCTTCTACGCCTTGATAAGCCACAAACCATAGAAAAATCGCAATCAGTATGAGCAAAGCACTTCTGTCCTTGTCCTTAATCACTTCAAAAAATGCTTTTATAATACCGGTATGTTCTTCTTCCTCGCGCATCAGCTTTTCCGGTTCTCGGATGGTCTTTCGCAATATCAACAAAGCGATTATCATAACCACAGCTGCAGCTGCAAAAGGATATAGTTTATTGATATCATAAAGCATCGGTCCAACAAACAATGCCAATACAGCACCCAAGCCGCCCATTAGGTTGATGATTCCATTTGCTTTGCTTCTGTTTGCCGAAGGTGTAAGATCAGGCATCAAAGCAACAGTAGGAGCTCTGTAAATGCTCATCATGATATTAAAGCCCATAGCGATAGCAATAAGACTTATTAAATTGAATTGAAAGGGTATTAAGGCGAAAAATACAGCCGATAAGGGTATACCCACCATAAGGTAGGGCATTCTACGCCCAAACTTCGTGTTTGTTCTATCACTTAATGCCCCAAAGAAAGGCTGCAGCGTAATAGCTGCAATGTTGTCAAAGGTCATAACAAAGCCTATCATTAAAGCGCTGGAGATATACTTACTTAGAAAAACAGGTACAAAGGCATTGTACAAAGGCCAAACAATACTGATACAAAAAAATCCAAAGCCCAGCAAAAAGGTGTTTTTATAATTTAATTTTCCCTCCATAATATCCCCCTCTTATTTAAGTATTTCCAGTATTCTTTCCGGATGATTCGTGATGATTCCTTCTGCCCCCATTTCAATAAGCATAGCAGCGGTTTTTACGTCATCTACTGTAAAGGTGTTCACTGTATATCCATTTTTCAACAAGCCCTCTATGAGCATAGGCTGAGCTGCCAAGTAAAATGGATGTGCGCAATCACACCTAATACTTTTCAGATATTCCCAAGGCTGATATAAACCCTCCATGTACAAGGCTCCCGTGTAGGCCTCAGGATATTTATTCTTTATTTCAAAAATAGAATAGTGGTTGAAGGAGGAAAAAATTGTTTTATCCAACAATCCATAGCTTTTAATCATATCCACTACCTTATCCTCTAAACCATTATATTGTACAATTCCTGTTTTTAGCTCCAAATTTAAATAAATGCCGCTTTGCTTAACAAGCTCCAACAGCTCCTCTAAAAGAGGAATTGTTTCTCCTGCATATGCTTCACCAAACCAACTGCCCGCATCCAGTGATTTGATTTGTTCAAGAGTTTTATCCTTTATAAAACCTTTTCCATTGGTAGTTCTATCCAATAACTCATCATGACATATGATAAGCTTGCCATCCTTCGTCATTTGCACGTCACATTCTATCCCATGACTTCCCATGCTTACAGCCTTCTTAAAGGCAGCCATGGTATTTTCAGGAACAGAGCCTGAAGCCCCTCTATGGGCATAAACAATCGTTTTTCCAAACATAATATACCTCCCTGCAAAATTTTCCCTAAAAGGATAGCTATAACCTGAAGGCTATAGCTATCAATCATTAATTCTATTATATTATACTTAATCTTCGATGCAAATATCTGCCATGATTACGCCAGTAATTCTGCCTGCATCGTCTTTATATGGGATTGATACTGTTATGCAATAATTATAGGAGAATGCTGAAATATATGGTTCAGATTTATAATCCATGCCCTTGATAGCTTCTCTATAATAAGGCCTATAAGAGTAATCATTCTCTGAGATCAATGACAACTCTGTACTTGCAGCAACTCTTCCCTTATCATCGAATAAACATATCAATTCAAACTGCTTATACACCTTCTGCTGCTCGGTTAAATATGGAGATATGGCCTCTAGGCTCATTTCCTTGCCGTGAATTTCTGTCACCATACTGCTCAATGCCTTTAAGCCATCCTTCACCATATTTTGCTGTTTGTCCGTTATCTTAACCTTGCTAATAAAATCATATAGCTTAGTATCAATATTATTGGCTATATCCTTCAGATTTCGTATAAGCTCTGCCGTTTCCTGCATCGCCGCCGACTGCTCCTGTGCTGAAGCAGATACTTCCTCTGTAAAAGCAACAGTCTCCTCTGCCGACGCAGATACATCGTCCATTAATCGATTTACGTTTTCAACCAAAGCCGAGGATTGCTCCGCAAGTTCAAAAATATGTTCTACTGAGTTATAAGTATTTTGAGTTGTTTTTGCCACCTCTTCAAAGGCACCCTTCGACCTGTCTGCAAAAGCGATGTCTTCATTGATCCTCGTTACTTCTTGTTGTGTATTATTTGTTATTTCATTGATGCTTTCAATGATGCTTTGTATTAATTGCCTGATTTCTTCACTGGATCTTGCAGACTGCTCTGCCAATTTTCTGACTTCATCAGAAACTACTGCAAAGCCTTTACCATGCTCACCGGCTCTTGCTGCTTCTATGGCTGCATTTAGTGCAAGCAGATTCGTTCTCTCGCTTATTTCTGTTACGGTAGTAACAATATTCTTTATTTTATCCGCTTCATTGTAGAGATTTTGCACCTTACCGGCTATTCCTATGCTTACTTCTGCCGTAGTCTTAAGCTTCTCTGTCAGATTATTGAACACTGTACTGCTGTTTTGAATGACCTCCAGCATATCTTTTGCAATTGCCTGTGTTTCCTTCGCCTTCTCGGCAATTTCAAGAGAATTTTGTGTCATAATGCCCGTGCTGTCCTTTGCCTTCATAATGTTTTTTGATTGTTCCCCTGTATTGCTGGCAACATCCGTGATTGCATTGGCAATCTCACTGGAAGCCCTGTCTGTCTGCTCTACACTTTTGCTCAAGGTATCTGCTAAAGACTTATTTTGTTCGGATATTTTGTTAATTTCACATAATATTGTCTTAAGGTTATTTACTACTTTATTTATATTATGACCAATAACGCCTGTAAAGCCTTTATTATGAGCCTTTATTGCAAGCTGTCCTAAAGAAATCTCTCCTGCACTTTCCGCAAGCTTTTTCATTGGTTTGATGATTATCCCGATTATAACCAGGGTAGCAGATAAAATTATAATTCCGATAAGTACTCCCGCAAACCCAGCGTAATGAATAACTCCTTGAATTTCATAAAATACCCCCCTGCGCTGTGAAATACAGCTTTTTTTGTACACAATCCCCCATGTTTTGCTGTCCTTTATACCAATTTTCGATATAAAACAGCAAAATAGTATATATTCGTATCATTTCTATAATTTTCTATAAATTCCTTCTATAAATAGAAAAAAAAGACGTTTCCGTCTTTATTCTTCTTGCTCTTCTATATCTTCCATGATTCTTGCATACTTCTCCAGCTTTTTTTGGACCTTGTAAAATATAGACTCTTCAGGATATTCTCCTTTTTCATTCTTACATCCTGCCGGCATATCCGTCAATAGTTCAATGCCTTCCTCCACATCTTTGATGGCATATATGTGGAAGTTGCCCTGCCTAACCGCTTCCACCACTTCATCATTCAGCATAAGATTCACTACATTCTGATGCGGGATCATGACCCCTTCATTCCCTTTTAAGCCCCTTGCCTTACAGGTTTGAAAAAAACCTTCTATTTTCTCATTTACGCCTCCGATGGGCTGTATTTCTCCCTTTTGGTTCACAGAACCTGTGACTGCAATATTCTGCTTAATAGGTACTTCAGCCAAGCTGGAAAGCAAAGCGTATAGTTCAGTGCTGGAAGCACTATCCCCTTCCACACCATCATACAGCTGTTCAAAGCAAACACTCGCAGATAAGGACATAGGGAACTCCTGTGCAAATTTTTCTCCAAGGTAGCCTGACAATATCAAAACGCCCTTGTCATGGATACTGCCGCTCATTTCAACTTCCCGCTCAATATTTACGATGCCTTTTTCTCCTGCATAGGTAACTGCAGTGATTCTAGAGGGCTTGCCAAAGGATATGTCTCCAAACTCCATCACGGACAAACCGTTTACTTGCCCTATAACACGATCCTCTGTGGATATCAATATAACACCTGTATCGATAAACTCTTGCAGCTTTTCCTCAATTCTATTAGATCTGTAATACTTTTCTTTGATCGCTTTCTTAACATAAAATGCAGTAACCGTCTCTGCCCCTTCTATTCTCGCCCAAGCATCCGCCTCAATTAATATTTCTACAATGTCGTTAAAGCGTGTAGAAAGCTTGTGTTTATGTTCTGCCAGCCTTCTGCTGTATTCAACCACTGCCGCTACACCTGTATTGTCAAAATGCATAAGTTCTTTTTTCTCACAGTGGCTGCTGATAAATTTTGCATATTTGATAATGTTTTCGTCTGCCGAGCTCATGTCGATATCAAAATCCGCTTTGATTTTGAACAGCTTGCGGAAATCTTCATCATAATTGTAAAGCATTTGATAAAGCTGTGCACTTCCTATCAAGACTATTTTAATATTCAAAGGGATAGGCTGCGGCTTCATGCCTCCCGATACGATTCCAGGTATTGAATAGATATTTTCAACAGTGATGCTGTTTGTCTTAATCGCCCTTTTGATGCCCTCCCAGCTTTCCGGATTATGCATCAAATCAGCCATGTTAATGATAATATATCCTCCATTGGCTGCATGGATAGAACCTGATTTTATTTTACTAAAATCTGTTGTAACCACGCCCATATTACTTTCGTATTCAATTTTACCAAACAAGTTATGATATTTAGGATTTGCTTCAAAGATTACAGGGGCGCCCACTGCATCTCTGCGGTCAACAATAAGATTTATATGGTATTTCTTTGTATGATCCCTATTTGCAATTCTATCCGGTAACAATGCGCCTTCGTCTGCTGTCTTGCTTAGTTCGCGGAAATCTTCGATATTGTGAATGATATCCTTTTGCACAGACTGCAAATACTCTACTACATTTTTATACAGTGAGTATTTATCCTTTAATTCCATCACAGGCTGTTCTACGGTAGACAGGGCTATTTTACCTTCCAGCTGTTCCAGCTTTTCTCTAACAGATTTCTCAATTTCCTTGATTTGCTTCATGGAGTCTAAAAGTCTTGTTTGAACAATCAATGAGTCCTCTTCTATTCTTTTTCTTTCTTCTGTTTCCAGCTTGAGAAACGCATCTTCTTCAATAGGCTTATCTCCTATCATCGGTATTGTCATAATGCCCTGTTCGCTTTTTTTGATTACAAAGCCCTTTTCCTTCGCAAAAAGGTTAAAGTCTTCCATAAGTTGAGTGCTTTTATCCTGATAAAACTGAATGATGTCATTTTTTTGCTTTTCATATTCTTCACCCTCAAAAGCCTTTGGTATTTTTACTTTAAGGCTTTTGGGAAG
Organism: Clostridia bacterium; assembly: GCA_029256325.1. Taxonomy (GTDB): domain Bacteria; phylum Bacillota; class Clostridia; order Lutisporales; family Lutisporaceae; genus GWB2-37-7. Next base: position 11,731 of record JAQSYD010000093.1, on the reverse strand, counting down.
ATTAATGGCTATGGGCTTATCAGGGGTCTTAAAGTTATATACATAACACCAATCCTCCGGTGTTTTTTCATGCTGTGCAATTTTATTGATAATGGATCGGGTATAGCTGCTTCTGCCGGTACCTGTCATACCTGCCACGTATATATTATAGCCCGTTCTCTTTATTGCAAGGCCGAATTCCATTGCTGCAGCAGCTCTTCCCTGACCAATAATTCCATCTAAAGATTCAAGCTCCTTTGTTGTTGAAAAACTCAAAACAGCAGGATTGCATACATTCCTTAAATCTTCAACAGCCAATTCCTTATAATACAATTTCAACACTCCCTTCAAAGCAAGTATATTAATAAGTATGTATTTTTCGTATAAATAATACAGTACAGTGATAAAAAGCGTCCTTCAGGGACGCTTTACTTCTTCATAAACAAAGAACCTCCAAAGCCCTTTCCTACAACCTCTCTTACATCTCCTATGGTGATGAAAGCCTTGGGGTCTATAGCCAGTATTTTATTTTTCACATATACAACCTGTCTACGTGCTACGATGCAATAAAGCACATCCTTATCCTGCTTTGTATACATGCCCCGTCCATAAAGAGATGTAACACCTCTATCCAAGTCATTTAATATCGCTGCGGCGATATCCTCAGATTTTTCAGATATGATAAAAAATGACTTGCTATAGTTTACGCCTTCTTGTATAACGTCTACCAGCTTCGTTGATACAAATATGGTAACGAGTGAAAATAGCGCCAGCTCAGGTCCGAATACGATAGCACCCACAAGAATAACTAGGAAATCAAAGCTGAACATGATCCACTGAATAGGAATTGTCGGTACATATTTATGAATAATCCTGCCTATCAGGTCTGTACCTCCAAAGGTAGCTCCAAAACCCAATATAAATGCAACCCCAGTGCCCATTAAGGCTCCTCCGAAGATGGTTGCTAAAAATAAATCTCCCGTCAAAGCAGTCATACTGCTGTCCAAAAGATCAACGACAACTGAGTAAACAACATTGCAATATATAGTCTTTATTCCTACCTCTTTTCCCAAGGTAAAAACACCTATCATAAAAATAGGAACGCTAAAGCATAATGTTGTCAATCCAATAGGAAAACCGGTAATATAGTTTATAATATTTGCAATACCCATTATTCCACCCGGCACAATTCTATTGGATTTTATAAAAAGTATGATAGAAAATGCCATAATAACAGCGCCAAGTGCGATCCCCAAATATGAAATAATGCTACTTCGTAATTTTACATTCCCCTCTTGATATGGTGCAGCTTTTCTCGAATTCATTTAAACCTCCGAATTACAAATACACATTTATTAATCTCTGCCGGCAACAGCATCATACATGGCCAGTAAAATAAACTTAGGCAGCTTGGTCATTCTCATAAATCTGCTTGGCTGCTTTATTAATCTATAAAACCACTCAAGACCTGCTTTTTGATAAAACTCCGGTGCTCTTTTCGCTGCCCCGGAAATAATATCTATGCCGCCTCCACAACCAATGGCAATTTTAACCTTCAGCTTATCTTTATATTTATATATGAACTTCTCCTGTCTGGGAGCCCCCAGCCCTACCAGCAATATATCCGCTTGACTATTTATGATATCTTGGATTATCGTCTCCTCATCTTCCTCTGAGAAATAACCGTTTCTTACACCTACTACATCTATACCCTTATAAATTTCTTTGATTTTTTCTGCTGCAAGTTCAACAGAAGCTTGTTTTGCACCCAGTAAAAAAACCTTACTGCCCCTTGACGCACCCATTTCAAGCATTTTAGCAGATAAATCCACCCCGGTCACTCTTTCCTTTATAGGCATTCCATAGAACTTAGACGCAATGACAACACCTATTCCATCCGGTATCACCAGTTGAGCTTCATTCAAAATTTCCTCAAGCTCCTTATCCTTCACAGCATCCAGAAGTATCTCACTATTTGGTGTAAAAATCATATTTAAACTGTCGCCAGCCAGAAACTGCTCAACCTTGGCTTGAGCTTCCATAAAATCCAGGTTGTCAACCTTTATTCCCACTATTTCTACCGTATTTCTCATACTATCACCCGCTTATCCAGCATTTATATTTTTTAAAACAATTATAACATATATGGTTGTCTGATGCCTATTGCCTCTAGTTTTAGAACATAGGCTTCAATTTTCAATATTAATATAAAAATTCCTACATATCAATCAAAATTTCTCTTAAATTACTGTAAAATATATTTCCAACTTGGCAGATATCCTATAAAGTTTGGTATAATATATTTATCTATTATTTAAGAGAAAAAAATCTTAAGATAAATTGGTTTAAAGGGGTCGAAAAAATGGAAAAAATCATCATAGAAGGCTCACATCGTTTAGTGGGTGAGGTAACCATCAGCGGCGCGAAAAATTCCGCCCTGTCAATTTTAACTGCAGCAATTCTTGCTGACTCAAAGTGCACCATAAAGAATCTTCCTAATATAAGAGATGTGGCATACCTTAAGGATTTGCTGCTTCAAATGGGAGCCAAAGTCGAAAGCAATAAGGATACAATGACCATCGATGGCAGCTGTATAAGCAAACATAAAATAGATAATGATTTAGCTAAGAAAATGCGTGCCTCCTACTATTTCTTAGGGGCTCTCCTTGGCAAGTTTAAAACTGCCGAAATCCCCTTCCCGGGAGGCTGCGATATCGGAGTCAGACCTATTGATTTACATATTAAGGGTTTGGAAGCTTTAGGGGCAAAAATAAAAATTTCCCACGGCATGATAAAAGCAAAAGCAACCGAGCTGGTAGGTACAGAAATATATCTGGATTTTTCCAGTGTAGGTGCAACGATCAATATCATGTTGGCTGCTTGTATGGCAAAAGGTGTTACTACCATTGAAAACGCTGCAAAGGAACCCTATATCGTAGATACAGCGAACTTCCTGAATGCAATGGGCGCTAAAATAAAAGGCGCAGGTACAGACGTAATAAAAATAAAGGGTGTAACAGCGCTTCACGGCTGTGAACATACCATAATACCGGATCAAATGGAAGCCGGCACTTTTATGGCAGCAGCAGCAGCTACGCAAGGCGATGTATTGATAAAGAATGTTATACCAACCCATTTAGAAGCAATATCCGCTAAACTGAGAGAAATGGGTGTAGAAATAACAGAAGGCGAGGATACTCTGCATATCAGGAACAGAGTAAGAACAAAGGCTGTAAACATCAAGACACTGCCTTATCCCGGCTTTCCAACGGATATGCAGCAGCCAATGAGTGTTCTGCTAGCTTTATCTGACGGCACTGCTATTATAACTGAAAGCATATTTGAATCCCGTTTTAAATATCTTGATGAGCTCAAGAGAATGGGTGCTAAAATAAAGGTAGAGGGTAGAGTTGCTGTTATAGAGGGTGTAAAAAGGTTGTCCGGAGCGCCCGTATATGCTACGGATTTACGGGCAGGTGCCGCTATGGTAGTTGCAGGCTTAGTTGCAGAAGGTAAAACAGAAATAAGTAATATTGAGCATATAGACAGAGGCTATGAAAATTTAGAGGAAAAGCTTAAAAATTTAGGGGCAAAAATTCATAGGATCAGCGTAGCTGAAGAATAATCAAATTGCACATATCAAAACTATTGTTTTAATGAATATAGATGGAGGTGTAAAATGCAAAATGAGTTTCATATTTTACTAGCCACCATGAGTCTGGATATCGGGGGAGCCGAAACTCACATTGTGGAACTGGCAAAAGGATTAAAAAAAGAGGGATTTCATGTTGTAGTAGCTTCTAATGGCGGAGGTTTTGTAAAGGAGTTGGAAAACTGCAATATTAAGCATTACACTGTTCCTTTACATAATAAAAAACCAAACAACGTATATAAGGCTTATAAAATGCTGCAACAGATCGTCATTGAAGAAAAGATAGATTTAGTGCATGCACACGCTAGAATACCCGGCTTTATATGCAATACGCTGCATAAGAAAATGAAATTTGCCTTTGTAACAACAGCTCATGGAACCTGGAAAACTGGCGGCGGTCTCAAATATATTACCCGTTGGGGTCAAAAGACCATTGCAGTCAGTGAAGATGTAAAGAAATATCTACTGGATAATTACACAATAGATGAAAGCAATATTAAGGTTACAATAAACGGAATTGACACCGAGAAGTTTTCTTCCAACGTGGATTACAGCAAGCTCATAAAGGAGTTTAACATTCTTGAGGACAGCTTCAAGGTCGTTTATGTAAGTAGAATTGATAGGGACAGAGAAATTATACTGGAAAGCATCTTACAGCTTCTTCCCCAACTTATCGAAAAAACCAAAAGCCTGCAGTTCTTTATAGTAGGCGGCGGCAACATACTTCACTCGATAAAAGAAGCAGCCGAAAAAATAAACAGAACTGCCGGACGTGATGCTCTGGTAGTAACCGGTTCCCGTATGGATATCAATAGGTTTAATGCTATGGCTGACTTATTTATAGGCTTTGGAAGATCCTCCCTGGAAGCTATGGCTTCTTCTCAGCCAGTTATCATAGCAGGCAATCAAGGTTATATCGGTCTATTAAATGAGAATAATATAGACCTCGCTATTAAAACAAACTTTTCTGGCAGAGGACAGGGCATGGCCAGTACAGAAAGATTTTTGACCGACATTTTAGAAGTCGCCAATATGACGAAGGAACAGCGTGAACACTTGGGTTCCTTCTGTCGCAGCATTGTATTGCAACAGTATTCAATCAGCAAAATGGTAGCTGACAATATAGAGATTTATATGCAGCTTCTTAAGAATTCTTAAGAGATATATAAGGGGAAAATTATGTACGATATATTGATATCAGGATACTATGGGTTTGAAAACAGTGGCGATGACGCAATTTTAATGGCCATTTTGGACAACCTGCGTACCTACAAAAAGGATATTAAGGTTTTAGTACTATCCAAAAAACCCGCTGAAACGAAAAGAATATATGGCGTAGATGCTGCTGATCGCTTCAATTTCAACGAGGTCATAAAAGCAATGAAAAGCTCCAAGTTATTTTTGAACGGCGGCGGCAATCTCATTCAGGATGAATCAAGCACCCGTTCTTTAATGTACTATTTGACCACAATATGGATGGCTAAAAAGTTAGGACTTAAGGTTATGTTATATTCCAATGGCATTGGTGCCATAGATAAAAAAGTAAATAGAGTCATAACCTCTCGTATCATTAATAAAGCAGATGTCATTACCCTAAGAGAGAAAATTTCTTTAAAAGAGATAGAAAACCTTAAAGTTACAAAACCGCGAATCTTAGTAACAGCCGATCCTGCGTTTACCCTTACCCCCTGCAGTAATGAAGAAGCGGATTCTGTACTGGCAGCAGAAGGAATAGATAAAAATAAACCTTTAGTGGGCATATCCATTCGGAAGTGGAAGAACGCTCAAAGCTATATAAAACAAATTGCAGCAGCAGCAGATTATATGGTGGAAAACTTCAACATACAACCCGTGCTTATTCCTATGCACTATCCCCACGACGTGGAGATCAGTAATAAAATATCTTCTATGATGAAACATAAACCTATCATTATAAAAAATAAGTACAGCGTACCTCAAATGCTTGGAATTATAGAAAATATGGATATGATTATCGGGATGCGCTTACACGCTTTGATATACGGAGCAAGTCTGAAAGTACCTGTTTTAGGTTTGATTTATGATCCAAAGGTAGAAGGATTCTTGGAATATATCAATCAGCCATCAGCAGGCAATGTTGAGAATTTGAATTACGAAAGACTTATTCAGACAATAGAAAATGTATGGAATAATAGACAGCAAATCAAGGAACAGCTAACAGCTTCAAAGCACATGTTTGTTGAGAAAGCCTTGCAAAATGCAGAAATCGCAATTGAATTGCTAAATAAATAAGCAAGCCAAATGGCTTGCTTATTTATTTTATTGCTAATTTATTTTCTTTACATCTACAACCTTTGCCTGTTGTATTGATATTATATAGTTCTCTAACTGCAGATTTGAAAGTCTGTTAATATCTCTATTTCCGCTGGCTAGATATCCATAGTTGTTTTCTACACCCGGCACTTCTATGGTTAGCAGTACCTCATACCTTTGCGGCTTTTCAGCCAATACAACATTTCCATCTGTTTTGGTAATATAATCTCTGTAGGGTTTTACTTCCTTACCTGTTATGATGCCCATATAGGTATCTGTCTTCGCATCGTACATTTTATCATTTATATTCAAGGCATTTACTGAGTAATTTCTTACGTCTGTAATACTTACTGTATATTGCAGCAGATCGGGATTATTTGAAACACCCTTCCCTGCGCTAAAGATGAATTTATAGCTGAATCCGACTATAAGCAGAATTACAACTACCAATGCCATAAAATCGATGATATTTAATCTTCCAAAAAGTTTTCCTTTTTTATCTGCAAGCATAGGATTCTCCCCCTATTCCTTTATATCAATATTTAAAATATAGCCTTCTTTGGCATAGCCTTTGCCCTTCACAAATATCTTTTGTCCAATCTTAATCTCCAGGCCGCCTACTGTTATGTTTCGTTCTGATACCTCTGCTTCGGCAGATATACTTAATATTACATCCAACTTATCAGGCACTGACACATCTACATATTTTCCATTTAAGAAGTCTGTATTTATATTAGAAGCAGCTATAGCAGCTTTTTCTGCCACACTGCCAAGGTTATTTCCTTTAACACTTTCTCTAAGAGGATCTCCTTTTTTGATGGCATTCACAAAGTTTTGGTCTACACCCTTGAGCTCTACCTGATACTCCACTGTGCGCTTGTTTTTCATCTGACCTTCCGTGAATTGTGAATAAGCATACCATCCGCCCGCTACAAGGACTGCAATAATAAGTACAATTAGTATATCCACCAAATTAAATCCTCTATGTCCTTTGTTTATCTTTTCTTTATTCATCAAGACATCCTCCTATTTCACGACTTCCTGATACAGCTTATAGATTTCAGCAGTCATTTCAGAAGCTGAAAACTTCTCCATCATCATTTTTTCTGCATTTAGTCCCATTGAACTACGTAATTCGCTGTTGCCGGCCAACTCTTCAATAGCACCTGCCAAAGCCTCCACATCAGCAACGGGGACCAGTAAACCTGTTTGGTTCTGTATCACTAATTCCGGAACACCGCCTACCTCTGTTCCTATCATAGGCTTACCAAGAGACATTCCTTCTATTAAGGATAGGCATAAAGCTTCAGAGCTGGAAGTTATCATATTTACATCCATGATGTTATATATGTTTTCTACATCCTTTATAAATCCTGTAAAAACAACGCTGTCTTCAATTCTTAAGTCTAGAACCATTTTCTTGAGCTTATGCTCTAAAGGTCCTGTCCCAGCAATAATAAACTTAACATCTTTTCTTTTCTTGAGTACTTGATCAGCTGCTTGAATAAGATATTTATGTCCTTTTACTTCGGAAAGCCTTGCCGCCATGCCAAAAACAATATCTTTTTCACTGATTCCATAAGTAGCTCTAAGCTGGACAATGTCCTCCTTAGGAAGTATTTTTACTTCTTGTACGCCCCCATAAATAACCTGTATCTTATTTTGCGGTATGCCCGCTTCCAGAAGATTTTTCTCAACAGCCTTGGATACCGCAATAATTCTACTGCTTAGTTGATTATTTATTCTTGCTGCAACAGCTTTCTTTATCCCAGTTCTTGGGCTATCCAAACAATGTTTTGTGTGAATTATAGCCTTTACTCCTGTCAGTTTCGCAGCGATCCTGGCTGATAGAGACGCATGGGTATGGACAATCAGAGGTCTCTCCTGCATAAATAGTCTCCTAAAAGCATTTACACTGGTCCAATCCAGTGACTTATCTCCGATTCCATGTATTTCTATTGTTTCTATATTCAAATTATTTATTTCAGTCTTTAGTATACTGCCTTCCGGTATTGCTACCTTGATATCCAGCTTACTTTGATCGTAGTTTTTGAGGAAATTCAGAAGCCATGTTCCTGCCCCGCCTATTTTCATGTCTGTGATTACATGTATAACCTTAATCATCAGTCAGCACCTCACCTTTTGCAAGTTTTAAAGCGCATAATCCCACAGCCATTACAACCCAGAAGGTTTGAAGTACCCTGTAGTTATACCAGATGTTCTCTACCAAGCCTTGTACCAAGTAACCGGCGATTCCTGCGCAGGCAGCGACCATAACGGTAGATAAAAAGGCATCCTTCGTCTTGCTTTGGTGCGCAAGGGTCACTCTAATAAATGTAAATAGGATAAGCATAAATACCAGTGCTCCCGCCACACCCATTTCCAAAATCACCTGTATATAGATGTTATGGGCATGATGCGCATAGGCTGCCGCAAGTGAGTACTTGGGATATATAGCCTTAAAGCCTTGAGAGCCTAAGCCTATCCCTGATATCCAATAATCTTGAGCCATTCTTAAGGAACCCAACAATATAGACATTCTATAAGAAGAAGATGTATCCTGTAAATTGCCTATACTTGTGAAACGATTGATTACATTAGGCGGCAATGCAAAAGGCAATATAAACAATGCTACTAAGAACAATGCAAATAAACGCTTGTCTCTTACAACAAAAAAGGCTATCATCGCCAGCATAAGTCCTAACCAAGCGCCTCTGGAAAATGTAAATATCATGCATATTCCCATAAGTCCAAGCATTGCTATAAAAATTCCTTTGTAAATAAGCTTCTTGCGATACCATAGCAAGGATAAAGCAAGTGGAATCATCATGATAAGATATTCGCCCAATATATTGGGATTGCTGAAGGTAGAGCCAACTCTACTCTGAATATCCTGAAACATCGTGGTATCAACCCACGCTTCCGTTGTAGCGGAACCGCCAAAATATTGATAAACACCATACAATGAAGCCAAGGAAGCACTGATGATGAGCAATACTACTAATAAGTATAGCTTGTATCGACTGTTGATCGTTCTTGTAAGTACAAAATAAAATGCCAGCATAAGCGTATGTACAACAAGCACATTTATGCTGTCTTTCATAAAATATGAGGTCAAGGTGCTGTAGCAAAGCACTATAAAAAACAATACCACCAAAGCGTCTATGGGAGTGGCTATGTACTTTGGAAGCTTTCTCACAACCCATCTGCACACAAAAGAAAATATTGTAACTGCCATAATCAAAAACATCGCTGTCGTGGGTAGAAGCGCTGCAAAGCCAGCTGCCAAAAAGACTCCCAATTCATATCTCCATAGGATTAAGACAGCGGCAAAGGTACCTGCAATAGCCATCAACACCAGCTTTATTGGCAGAATATAAGTAATCACGCCAAGCATGGCCCCAAAAACCATTACAGCTGGCAGACTATTGGGCTTAACCCCTTTGCTGTCCTCATATACGCAAAAGCTGTCTACAAAACCCTTTTCGACGAAGCGGTACACAAAGCTCTCTTTAAATAATGCTGCCACCGGTATATCTAACAGCAGCAATACAGCAGACATAATAATCAAAACTGCTCTAACAACAATATATTTTAGTTCATTGACTTGAAATAGCATCCACAGAGCTGCCTCCGTCACAAACACTGCAAGCAGCAGAGCACCATAGCTTCTGATGCTATAGTTGAATAAATTTGAAAGCACCTTGTCTGTCCCTTGTATCATTCTGCTTTGGTGAATAAGCTTTTCGACCTTGCTCCATAAATAGCTCAAAAACCGTTTTATAGCTATGAGTGGCGCTGTTGCAATTCTATATAAAATGCTTTTCTTCCATAAGCTTCCCAGCTTGCTCTCACTACCTAGTACGCTCAATATCAAACTTTGCTGCTGACCCTTTTCCAGACTGCATAACATTCTGTCTATGATATATTTTAATTTACTCTGCTTATATTGCTCTTTCAAATATGATAATGCATGTACAAAAAAACTAAAAATCAGACTGTTTTCCACTTAATCACTTCCTAATTTCATCCTTGATTCATAGTTATTATATTATTAATTGCAATGGATGTAAAGCTTTAAGGCCTTCTTATTATTCACCTCATCGCAAAAAAAATATGTGCCCATCGGGTACATATTTTCATAAATTACTTTATTGTATAACTTCCTCTAATCAGCAAGTAAGAATCGATTCCAGCCTTAATACCTCTACCGTCATCTCTGGAGGAAATCAACAAATGGTTCAGTACAACGGCTTCCCCTGTATTCAGATCCTTTGCAGAAGTAACATTTGCAAGTCCGCCGTTTGTGCCTTTTACGGCTGTAACCTTGCCCGACCTTACAATCAGCTCTGTTCCTGATCCCGTCAAAAGTGTCTTATCCTTATTCAGCAATACCACTTGAAAGCCTTCACTACCGCCACCTGCTGCTAACTCATTGACAGTTTCCTGAAGCTTGATTATCTCTTGATTTTTTTGCTCTAGCTGCGTCTTTAAACCTGCGATTTCCTGACTGCTTTTTGCAATCAAATTGTCTATGTAATATTTCGTTTGCTCTGATTTAAGTTCAACATAGGATTGAGTCACTACAGGGTCTGCTTCTGATCCTGGAGTAGTGCCGTCGGCTGAACCGTTTATAAATACTGCTGTTAAAACGAATGTTGTAACAACTACTGCTGCAATAACTTTTTTATCAATTGCAATTTTCATACTTATTCTCCCTTTTCTCTCTTTTGATTCGACACTTCAGATGATTTTTGTATAATATATTATTCGTCATCAACGGCTAAATTCCTGTATGTTTTGCAATTTTGTAATATTTGAATAAAGCATGTCGTAAAATGAAGAAAACCTGATTCCTCGGTGCCTGGCACCATAATATCATGGCACCATAGCATCAGGTTTTCAAATAGAAGCAAATTTGTTTCTTAAAAAGCAAAGAATATTGCTCTACATTATAATATAAAAAGAACAATTAAAAAGAGCTATAATTTAAAATTACAGCTCTATATGTACTATACTGAATATTCGATTAATCCAAAGCTTATCTGAAGCCCATCATCCACTTTTTTCATCAATTCATCTGATAGGTGTCCCACCTTTTCCGTTATGCCATATTCCTCCGCATTGATTTCTACATGAGTAGGAAGCTTGGCCTTGTTAATCTGTGACGTTATTGCCGCCACGATTACCGTAGGACTGTATTTATTTCCTATATCATTCTGTATAATTAATACAGGCCTTACACCGCCCTGCTCCGAACCTATTACAGGGCTGAGGTCTGCATAGAGAATATCCCCTCTTTTAATTACCACATTATTCACACTCCGCAAGCCTTGATTCATAGCTAGTAATTGTTTCATTATCTGCGGTGAGCCCTATTTCCGCTAGTGTTGCATTTATATCTGCCATTTCCAAATAGCCTTTCATCATTCTCTCAACCATGTTTATCTTTTTTATCTCCTTTAGATAAAATTTAGCAGCGTTCCTGATAAATTCGCTTCTATTACGGCACTCAATACATACCGCATCATCTATTTCCTTAAGCAGGCTATCCGGTACATTTACTACAATCCTTTTAGAATCAGCCACACTAGCACCTCCTGTGTTATGCACATAATGTATTTTATGTATGAGGTTAGTACTATCTTATATATGTTATATAATTATGCGGCTTATTCACAATATATGAAATAGCTTATCGCATAATTTTCCTTATTTTTAAGTTAACCATATATAAAGTATTATATACCAAATGTTACAAGCTGTATATTATAAAATATTGGTAATCTGTTTGTAACATTTGAATTA
>JAQSYD010000092.1 GCA_029256325.1 Clostridia bacterium | reverse complement strand
GTTACACTTGTTTTATTTTGTTACAATTTAAATATCCATTTCCAACCCATATTCTTCAATTTTTCTATAAAGTGTAGCCCTGGGTATATTCAATTTCTTTGCTGTCTCACTTTTATTATTTCTACATTCCTTCAGTGTGTTCAGGATTACTTCCTTTTCAACCGATTCAATTATTTTACCAAGCCCAGCCTGCCTGTCTGAAAGTTTTTCCTTGATAGAACTGTTAATAATGTAAGGAGGCAGATCATTGATGCTTATAGTTGCATCCTCTGAGTTTACGCAAATTTTCTCTACAACATTTCTTAGCTCTCTGATATTTCCCGGCCAGTTATACTTCTTAAGTATTTCCATCACATTATCAGGTGTGTTTCTGAATAAACCTGACTCCCTATAGAATTCAGACATGAATTTATCAACAAAAAGTGGTATATCATCCTTTCTCTTTCTCAAAGGTGGAATCTCTATGGTCAATACATTCAGTCTGTAATATAAATCCTCTCTGAATTTCCCCTTTTTAACCATATCCTCCAGGTTTCTATTGGTAGCACAAATTACCCTGACATCCAGTTTTATACGGCTTTTTCCACCGATCCTTTCAATCTCCTTCTCCTGAAGTACTCTTAGTATTTTAGCCTGCATATGATAAGGCATTTCTCCAATTTCATCAAGAAATATTGTCCCTCCATTTGCAAGTTCGAACTTGCCCATGTTTCCGCCTTTTTTTGCCCCTGTGAAAGAGCCTTCCTCATAGCCAAAAAGCTCAGATTCTAATAGATTTTCCGGTATAGCTGAGCAATTAAGGCAAATAAAAGGCATATCCCTCTTTTGGCTTGAAGTGTGAACCGCATTTGCAAAAATTTCTTTACCGACGCCGCTCTCACCCAGTATTAAAACATTTGAATTAAACTTTGCAACTTTTTTTGCCATATCCTTGCACTTTTCAATCTCAGGTGTATTTCCAATGATATCATTGAGTGTATTCTTTGCAGTGTTTATTCTTGCAATCTCATTTTTATACAGTTTTAATTGTCTATCAAGAATCCTGTACTTTTCCATCACAGCATCCAATTCATTATAATCCTGGAACAGTACAGCGCCAAAACCGCCTAAAAGCTCCCCGCCATCATCAATGATTGGAATTCTATGTACAATGGCATCTCGTCCATTCAGGAACTTGTGCCGCCAGGCAATCTCAGCCTGCTTGCTCTTCAGCACCTCGAGAAACCTTGAAGTTGTTTCAACATCTGTGACCACCATACCTGTGACCTCTTGGTCAGATATGTTTAAAAAATCCTTGAAGGCTTTATTGATATACATAATCTGCCCATCCTTGTCCAAAAAATCGATAGCAATAGGCAAGTTATCAAATACCTTGTGGCAAAACTTTATAAAGTCTTTTGAATGTAGAAAAGTATCCATAACAACAATCCCTCATTTCAAGTAATAATTTCACCTTGGATAAGGCAAGGAAATATCCCGGTTTTATATACCTATATCATACATCATTATTATCAAAATTCCAAAAGTAGATAATTTTCTAACAATGCGTTTTTTATAGCTCCGCTGTATGGTAATCATAAAGCAATCCCTACCATCAATCGAAGGCAGGGATTGCTTTATAGGCGGTTATAAATTATTAAAGTACCTCAATGGACTCATTATATACATTTAAGTAGCCCAGTACAATGGATGCGAATTCATAAGGCTTTTCATACATAGCGGCATGTCCTGCACCTTTGATCATCACAAACCTTGAATCCACAATTAACTTCGCTATTTCCTCCTGATACCTTATAGGCGTTATCGTATCATATTCAGCGCCTATTATAAGAGTAGGGACCTTTATATGATGAAGCTCATGAACAATGTTAAGCTTTGATGCACTCCTATTCGCTCTTCTGAATGCTTCATACCACTCTGGTGTTAGCAGCTCACAAAACAATGCTTCTCTATTCTTAAGCCAATCAATATTCTTCGCATAGAATTCGGCGGAATATATATAAGGCATTGTAGCTTTGAAATATATTTTTCCATCATGCAAGCTTGCAGCATAGTCCCACAGCTCTTCAATATCATGCATCAGATCATTTGTACATGCGGTGGTGTCTGCCAGAAGAAGGGCATGCAGCATACTCTGGTATTTTAATGCAAACTTCATAGCTACTTCACCACCGTAGGAAATACCTAGCAAAAGAACCTTTTCAAAACCCAACTTATCAAAGAATTCCTTCAACATATCCACATGTATATCCTGGGTATAGGGACCATCAGCCTTATCCGACTTCCCTTGATCCACAAGATCTAGTAAAACTAATTTGTAATTGGTTGAGAAGGGCTTTATAAACCCACTCCAACTAGCAGTACTCATCATAATTCCATTCAATAAAACCAGGGGAACGCCTTCCCCATAGGTCTCGTAATACATCTTTTTGCCGCTTACTTCTATAAATGGCATATCCAATCACCTCCATGATTAATCTCTGCAGGGGCAGGGATTAAAACTGCTTATCTTTTTACAGATTTAGCTGCTATTTTATTCGTAATTTTTTTAATTAAGCCAATTACTCCTTGTGGAGCAAACAGTACTATTAGGATATAAAGCAAACCAAATATAATATACCATCTCTCAAAAATCGGATGTACTTTAGCTAGTTTAGATAGATATTCACCTGCAAAGTTTACGATACCGGTTCCCAAAATTGCTCCATAAAGATTGCCCATGCCACCGATAACGGTTGCCAGAAGGGCATCAATCGTTTTAGCTACGCCAAGAACCGAGGTACTTACAAAACGCATATGGATCGCGTACATGGATCCTGCTAAGCTGGCCATTGCACCGGCAACCACAGTTGATATAATTTTATAGCGCAATGTATTAAAACCTATGAATTTTGCCCTTTGCTCATTTTCCCGAATCGCTACCAGCACTCGACCTGTTGGAGAGGTTGTAAATTTCCACATAAATATGAAAGAAAGCACCAAAAATCCTAAGGCTATATAATAGAATAGCATCTTATTCATCAAAACACTTGAAACCCTAAAAGTCATACCGTCATATCCATTGGTAATATGCCTTGCTTTTTCAGCCAGGATTACGCCAACTTGGGCGAAGGCAAGAGTAATCATGGCATAGTATGTATTTTTGACCCGTAATGATAGAAAACCGATAAAAACAGAAATGATCATGCTTACTGCCAGCGCTATCAGTGTAGCAAGCAATATATTACCCATTGTTGCTTTAGCATTGGCAAGATAAATCGATATTCCATATGCACCAATACCAAAGAACATCGCATGTCCAAATGATATAACCCCAGTATAACCTAATAGAATATCATAACTCATCGCAAAGACACTCATACAGAATATCAAAATCAACATGTTTTGCGTGGGGCGTCCCGTAATAAAAGGTATAACAGCCAGAATTACTACAATAATGATTTGCAGCATCCAGTTATTCATTAGAGACTTTCTTACACTTGGTGCTACAGTTTTAATTTGCTGCATTTATTCTGCCCCCTTTCCAAATAATCCACTAGGTTTAATTAATAGCACAACGATCATAACGATTACAATAACTGCTGTTGCAGCATCAGGATAAACATATGCCGTATAGGAACTAGCCAGGCCAACTAATAAAGAGCTGAATAAGGTACCGGTCAAGCTGCCCATACCGCCTATAACAACAACCATAAATCCCGTCATCTGATACATAAGACCGATTTCAGGATTTATCGCTCCTAAAGCAGGAGCCATCAAAATGCCCCCTAAAGCCGATAAAGCAGAGCCTAGAATAAAAACAAAGCTAAATACCTTTTTGATATTTATTCCTAATACTTGAACCATTTCCGGATTTTGCACACCCGCTCTTACAGTCATCCCCAATTTGGTCTTCGCCATCACTGCATTTAGGATGGTAGCTACAACTAAGCCTATTATAATTAAGAAAATACGGTACTTAACAATAACAATTTCTCCTATTTGCCAGCTGCTCTGCAGCGCTTCAGGTTGAAATGCCGGCAGAATATTGGAACCGAAAGGTATTTTAATTAGTTCATTCAATACCAGCATTAAACCGGTTGTAAGAAGAATTTGTGCTAAATGCTGCCCATAAACTCTGCTTATAACCAATCTTTCCATCGTATATCCCACAATTGCACCGACTACAATTGCTGCAATAATTCCAAATGTAAAGCTTCCGGTCAAGCCGAAAACAAGCACTCCAGCATAAGCGCCATACATAAAGACGGAACCATGGGCAAAATTAAGCACGCCCATAAGTCCATATATCAAAGAAAGGCCGGAAGAAAGTAAATAATACATCATTCCAGTAGACAGACCGGCAATTGTCAAGTTAACAAATATATCCATTTTCCCTCACCTCCGCAATCATTCTTTGGTTCCAATGCCAAGGTAGCGCTTCTGCAGGACCTTATCTTGTATTAGGTCTGCCATGACACCCTCCTGGACTGTTTGACCATCATCAATTATGTAATAGCGTTCTCCTACCTCAGAAGCCAGCCAGAAATTCTGTTCTACTAGAACTACAGTAGTATGATCCTTAATCTGTTTAATTGCATTGGCCAGGGTTTCAACCATAATAGGTGCCAACCCCTTGCTAGGTTCATCAATCAAAAGGAGCTTACTATTGTTGACCAGTGCACGAGAGATGGAAAGCATTTGCTTTTGCCCGCCGCTCAGACTACCGGCCTTGAGTTTTAGTTTAGGCTTAAGATCCGGGAAGATATCCAATATCCAGTCCTTACGATCTAATGTTTGCTTATCTTCCTTGTACATAGCGATTTTAAAATTCTCTTCCACTGTGAGCTGAGAAAATATTCCTTGATCCTCAGGAACAAGCGCCATCCCCTTTCGAGCAATTGCATATGGGGGCAAGCCATGAATCATCTCTCCATTAAACTCAACTGAACCTTTAGACGGTGGAGTCAAGCCAATTATAGAGCGCAACGTGGTGGTCTTGCCTGCACCATTACGTCCTATAAGAACTGTAACATATCCTTCATGCACTTCAAGGTTGATGCCCTGGAGGATGTGATATTGTCCAATATATGTTTCCATCTCTTTAACTTTAAGTATTACTTTATCAGGCATTAAGACATTCCTCCTAAATAAGCTTTTTGAACCTGCTCGTTTTTCATTATATCCTCTGGGTTGCCCTTCTCTAGTAATCCACCATTAAAGAGCACTACAATTTCATCAGAGAGAGAAAGTACCATGTCCATTTTATGCTCAACAAGCATTATGGTATGCTGTCCTTCTTTCTTTATTTTCGCTAATAAGTCTAGAATAATTGGAACTTCTTCCAAGGACATACCTGCAGTGGGCTCATCCAGCAGCAAAACTTCCGGTTCTAATGCCAGCACAATTGCAATTTCAAGTTTTCTTTTGTCCCCATGAGCAAGATTTAAAGCTAAAGAGTTTGCTTTATCTGATAGATTTACCTTTTTCAGCATTTCCATTGCACGGTCCTGCAGTTCCGAATATTTAAGGTAATGCTTAAATATAGAGTTCACACCGGACTTTGCCTGGACTGCCAGCCTAACATTTTCTAGAGCAGTCAGCTGTGGAAATACGTTCGTAATCTGAAAGCAGCGACCCATTCCTAGTTTCACCCTTGCTTCGGAAGGCATTGCAGTAATATCTTGTCCTTTAAATATAACGTTTCCTTCACTGGGCTTTAAAAGACCGCTAATTAAATTAAAAAATGTGGTTTTACCCGCACCGTTAGGGCCTATGATGGATGTGAAGGTTTTAGGCAAAATGTCCAATGTTACGTGGTCCACCGCTGTCTGACCTCCGAAATTGATTGTCAGGCCACGTGTTTGAATGATGGGTTCTCCCATGTTATATACCCTCCTAAATTAGTAGTGTAATTAGAAATATTTTACAACAATATGTTATTGTTTTCAATTTCATGCTGTATAAGAAGATTCTATTTTATAATAAAAGGGACCGTAGGCAATCACGGCCCCTTTCTTATAATCTTTACTTATTGTTTGTAATTGGAGGTGCAGTCTCTTCAGGTGACAATTCACGAACAAGCACCGGTACCGGATAATCAAAGCCATCTTTTTTCTCCAGCTTTATGGAGTATATTACCTGAAGCGCCTGATGATCCTCTTTTCTGAATGTCATTGCTCCTTTAGGAGTCTCAAAACTCATGCCTTCCATGGTAGCGATCAGTTTTTCAGCATCTGTACTGCCCTGAGATTTCTCAATAGCTGTACAGATCGCCATTGCGGATGCAAATCCACCTGCATCAAACAGGTCAGGAACTGTATTATACTTCTCTTTTGCTGTCTTTACCATCCAGTCATTTACCTCATTATTAGGAAGTCCATGATAGTATACGCAGAAGCCATCCATGCCTACGTTATCCCACATGGTCTTTAATGCTGCTATATCAGGAGCCCCTGTAGAAAGCTTTATACCTTTTTCTTGAACCTTCAAATCCATAAATGCCTTCCATGGACTATTTGCGCCAGCCCAAACTACATAAACTGCTTCAGGCTTCGCAGCTATCATCTGGTGACCAAAAGCGCTGTCTGGGGCAAAAATGCCTAGCTTCGCACCTTTTTTCCCAATTGCTGCTGCAGCTGCGGCAGCATCCTGAGAAGAGTTACGTCCAGTACGGAATATATATTTATTCCAGGCTGTTCCAGTTATAGCATCGGCAACAGCTGGTTCAACTACCATTACTTTTTGATATTCTTCAGCTAGAGGCACAATTGCAAGTGCATCAGAAGAGCTTGCACAGCCTACGATTATATCAATCTTGTCTTCCTCTAACAGCTTAACCCTTTGGTATAGTAATCCAGACCCATTTCAAACCCACGGATTGTTTGCTCACCATAAGCTTGAAGCGCACCGGTCTTGGATGTCACCATCCCTATTTTAACTACTTTGGGAGCTACTGGGGCTTGAGATCCTGTAGATGTTGGTGTTGTATTTCCCTCATTCGCACAACCTACAGTGAAGGAAATGACAAAAACCAGAGTAAACAGGATGGAAAATAATCTACGTCCTTTGAATTTAAACATAATACGCCTCCTAATAATTATATTTTTTTATTTAAAATACTAATATATGAAATATTAATACTTTACCTTTATTATTCAAGATGAGACTATCTGAGAAAATGTCTTTCTTTTTATATACCGGGAGCAATGACTGAGTACGAGTCTATATTTGTTATTTTGGAATAACCGACAGCTGTTCTTTTTTGATACATGTACAATAGGCAGGCTTGTTTGTCCCCATTGCACAGAGTATAGACTATTTGGTCAGCTGCTTTTTGAAGTCAACTGCCTCCACTATTATTTAAGCAATTATCGTGCCAGTATTATTTTACTCTTTTCAATATTGCGACAATGTTTACTGCACCCTTCTACCTTTATAAGGTGTAAGCCCTATTTTGGGGCTGCAGCCTGAAATCCTTCAGTCTCTTCCCTAATATTTATCACTATTAAATCGTGCATCCCGTAAGCGATATCTACAATCTTAATCTTCTTATCTAATATGAAATACAATAGCTGTGCAATGTTATGAATGAAAATGTAACTTTATGAGACACTGTAATTAAAACGGACACGATTTGGACAGATCTTCTTAGAATTTTGAAGCGATATCCTCCAGGTAATTCGCTGTAGAGGTAATTTCCTGTACAGATGCATTAATCGACTGGACCGCTGCTGCCTGTTCCTGGAATATTTCATTTGATTCATTAATATTATTAGATATCTCGGTTACAGAATCCTGTATCTTTTTTAAAACTTCTTTTATATCATTTACCGATTTACCTGTATAGCTTGACAGTTTGCGAATCTCCTGTGCTACAATGCTAAAACCCCTACCGGATTCTCCAGCCCTTGCAGCCTCAATTGCTGCATTCAATCCAAGAAGATTTGTCTGCTCCCCGACACCTTTTATAAACTTTAGTATATCGTCGGTGTCCTTGGTTTGTTTTTCAGCCTCATCTATACTTTTTGCCAGCTTAACATTGGAATCAACAACATGTTGAATTCTGTCAGAAACCTCAATGATTGCCTTTGAAATATGCATAAGCTCTAGGGACAGATCTCTTGAAATATCCAGTATTTCCTCCTGACGCTTTAAACTCCTGGCAATTGAAAAGCTTCCTACTAACTTGCCATTTTCATCTTTCACAGGTACAGCAATAGACTTCAAACCAACACCAAACACCTCTTTATTGACAATCAGCAATACTGTTTTTCCACTTTTAGTACATTCGTATGTAGCTGAACCCGGTCTTATCAGGTCACCTGTCGCAACATTTGTGGGAATATTTACATTGGGCTCAAATCTTATACACTTTTCTCTATCATTGATACCTATCGCAATATCGTCTTCAAAAAAGCTTTGAAGATAGGGTATTAGGTTGTTGAATGAATTAAGAATTTTATGATCAGAGATGTTTTCAGCCATAGTTTCACCTCCTAAAATTAGCCTTGCCCCTTGCATAAATTAGCTGTTTTTAATGACAAACCCAAGAAGCAAGCTGTTAAGAACATTTGGTTTTTCAAAGATTGCTACATGCCCGCAATCGGGAATAACAGCAAACTCCGAATTTGGTATATGCTCCGCTAATAGCTTTGAAAACTTATATGGCTTTAATATATCTTCCGCTCCCACTACAACCAATGCAGGGCATTTTATTTCTGATAGTTCTTCTGTCATATGAAGATTCTGTTGGAACGTTTTGTACAAACTGATCTGACCTTTAAAATAATCCTTAGGTATGTTCTTTAAAGCTGCTGCCCGGGACTGTAAAAACTCTTTATTGGCTTTGATGAAGCTGTTGCTATATATGCTTGGAGCCATACCCCAGAAGAATCTCTCCGGATCATTCATGCCTGCAAGAGTCTTCCATCCATCCACAAAAAGCTTTAAAGTTTCGTCAAGCTCACTGACTGAATCTATAATGGAAATTGATTTTATGTGATTGGGATAATCAATGGCAAATCGCATAGCAACCTCTCCCCCGTATGATGTGCCAATGATATGCAGTTTTTTCACGCCCAGATAGTCAAAAAGTGCCTTCGCCTCTTCAGCATGCTGTCTAAAGGTATATTCACCCTCCGGTTTATCTGACAAGGTTTGTCCCTTAAAGTCATGGACAATAATCCTATACCCAAGCTTTTCAAAAACCGGAATCTGATAAGCCCAGCTGCTGGTGGAAGCCATAACTCCATTAAAGAAGACTAAAGTCTCCTTGCCATCAGGGTTACCCTTTACCTCATAAAACAGCTTAATATCCTTCACCTCAAAATATGGCATGATCAGGACCTCCTCATATTATTCTCAAAAGCATAGAAGCATGCATTAACAATATTTCTTAACCCCAACGAACAGCTGTGGCTGCCCAAGAGTAACCTGTTCCTGCCCCAAGCATGACTACAAGATCTCCGTCTTTCAATTTTCCCAGCTTCAATGCTTCGCGAACTGCAATATATGCATCTGCGGATTGGACATGCCCAAAATTCTTAAGAATAAATGATTGATTTTCAGTCATTCCAAATTCACCCAATATATCGCCTAATATAGATTTTTTCATAAATATAGGTGCAAGAAAATTAATTTCATTCTTACCATAGCCGCTCTTTTCCACTGCTCTTGCAATTACCTTGCAGAAATTGGGCAGTGATATTGGATCAAGATTCACTTTCATATTCTCAGGATCCGCTACATCAAGTCCATAATAGCCAATACTTCCTTCTTCGGCAGCCTCACCATTCTGAAGGCATTTGTCCACGATTTTGTTCTTATGATAATTAACATTTCCTACGCCGTATACTGCAACATCTGCTGCAAATCTACCATCGGTTATCATTTCAGTCTCAAGTATCTGGTTTTTCTCATATCCCTTTTGTACGAGGCACGCTGCTGCCCCATCGCCGAAGTTAAACATAAACCTTGCCCTAGAATTCTTATAATCCACCAGATCAGATTCTCTGGTCCCAACTACAAGAAGAACATTTTTAAGTTCAGGCTGTGTAGTGATAAGACTTTTAGTAAGCTGAAGACTAAGAGCTCCTGAGGAACAGAGGTTATGTACTTCAAAAGTTTTGGCATGAACCGCTCCTAATTTGTGCTGTATATGGGCTGAGCAATTATAAAGATAATAATCTCTGTACTCGCTGCCATGATATATGATAAGGTCTATGTCCTCAGGTTTTATTACACCCCTTATACAATCCTGCGCAGCTTTGACGCACATATCGGAAACGGTCTCTCCAATCGCTGCCTTGTGCTTTGATTCTATTCCGAACTTTTCTCGAATGACCTCTTCCGGAATACCGCTTTGATTCGCAATATCAACGCTTGTCTCTATATTTTCCGGATAATATACTCCGATACTTCTTATACCGATAGGTCCTTGAAATAACAATGCCATTTTTGACCCTCCTTCATCGTTAATCTTCTGGCTTTCCATATAGCTTCACTACATCCTGGGCGACGATCTTACCAACCGTATTCTTCGGAACCTCCGGTACAAAAGTCACATACCTTGGAATCTTATAGCGAGCCAGTCTGGTATTTAAAAAAGCAATAACCTGCTCTTTGACAGCTTGTTTTCCTGGTTTCAAAGCAATAATCGCCTTACCCACTTCACCCCATTTTTCATCGGGGACTCCTATAACGCAGCACTCATGAACTTCTTCCATATCATAAAGTACTCTTTCTATCTCTGGAGGAAAGACATTCTCACCGCCGCTGATATACATATTTTTCTTTCTTCCTACAATATAGTAGAAACCATCCCTATCTTTCTTTGCAATATCTCCGGTATATACCCATCCGTCTCTGAAAGTCTTCTTTGTCTCCGCTTCATTCTTCCAGTAGCCTGAAAAAACTTGAGGTCCAGAGAATATTAATTCTCCCGACTCCTCCACGCCTACCTCTATGCCGTTGTCATCAACAATCTTGGCAACTGTGAAATGGAAGGGTATTCCTACGGCCATATATTTTTCTTTCAGCTGTTCCATGGTCATAAGCTGAGCAGGAGTACCCAGATTCATCGGCCCTCCCTCAGTCAGTCCATAGCCTGAACAAATTTTTATACCCTTTTCCCAAAACTTCTCCATAACCTGTATCGGCGTTGGCGCTGCTCCTGACATGACCCATTTTACCGATGACCAATCCGTGGTTTCAAACTCAGGCTGTTCATACAGCATCCTGAATATTGTAGCTGCTCCGAATACACAGGTTGGTTTATAGTCGTTTATAACCTTTAATGCAAGCTTTGGTTCAAGGGATTTGTTTATCAGAATGTGTCCTCCCACTCTCAAAAGTGCAAGAGTCAATATATTCCATCCCCCTGTATGAAACAGCGGGAGGATAATATGTGCACTGTCGTCTTTGGTAAAACCCCAGTCAATGATATTGTTCAAAGCATTGAACAGGACAGCCCTATGAGAAATTATGGCTGCTTTTGGAAGTCCTGTTGTTCCACCTGTATGGATAAGGAGATATGGATCTTCCAGGGTTAGGTCTTCACATCTTCGTGGCGTGGAATCTGGATACTCCATTATCTCATGGTATTTTATATCCTCACACCGGCTGTCAGCTTTTGATATAAGAACATAGTTTTTAAGCGAACTAGTGTTTTTCTTCACTTTCTCAACATTGGAATAAAATGCATCCTCATAAAACAATACTTTAGGCTCTTCATTGTCAAAAAGTAGCTTCAGCTCATCCGCTGAAAGTCTTAGGTTATAAGGTACAAATATAGCCCCCAGCTTTCCGCATGCAAAAATGCCATCAAATATCTCAATAATATTCCTGGCAATGAAGCCCACCCTATCTCCTTTTCTAACATCAAGCTTTTCAGCCATATAATTGGCCAGTCTGTTTGCCCTATCATCCAAGTCCTTGTATGTATAGTGGTTGTCATAATCTAAATCATAAATCGCTTCCCTGTCAGGAGTCATACTTGCCCGCTGCCCTGACAGGTCGCCAATCCATTCCCAATTCTGTGTCATCATAATAACGCCTCCTTTTCATATTTAGGCATACAACCGCCGACGCACAATGTGCCAATTCAATATTGCCTCTTCCACTTTGTCATCTCATGAAATCATCCTCCTACTGTATGTAATTAAGCAAAAATTGTGCCAATTCGGAATACTCTTCTGATTCAAGAGAATAGCACCATGTCCTGAATTTTTGGGTGATTTGTTGTCCAAAAGCCATAGGGATGAAGAAAGGCTTGTATTTAGATTAAAAATCTAAATACAAGCCTTCAATTTAATAGGAGTATATAGTTGTATTGGAAAATCACATTTGTCTTTATGCAGACACAACCTTTTCACTCATTGCTTACTACCCTTGCTGCATGATATCCTACTTCTCTATATAATTCTTCACATTCTTTAAAATAATATCTATCGTTCCATCACCGTTTCTTTTGATCTGGAATTTATCCTTGTCGTTGTACACTTCATCATCAATGTACAGCTCAATGGATTTATCCACCTTCAGGCGTTTTTTCTTCAGCTTTTTCTCAGCCCACTCACGATCAATTGATACATCCGGTTCGCTTATTCCTTCACTGACCAACGCCGCCTTGTATTCTGCTCTTTTTTCCTCACTTGGCAGCAAATTCGAAGTAAGTGTCTCTACATTAAGTTTGTCCTCCTGCATCAAGGTTTCAGTCAGCTTTTTACGGAAGCCCTCCGCCTCTTGTGCATTGTCCTTAAAAGCTCTGCGCGCAAATTCTTCTGAAGTTCTTTGTATGATTCTGGTATTTTCTCTTCTGTCCCGAACTAGGCTAACTCTTAAGAAAGCTTGGCAGAAATAGCCCTCCTGCTGTTTATCAAAAGTAAGAAAGTCATATTCATCCTCTTGGCTGATTGGTTTTCTAACAAATACTGCCCTGGAAAGCTTTTGTCCAATACCGGGAAGTCCTGTTTTATTGATGCCGATATCTATGGTAACTTCGCTCTCCCCCTGCTTTATAAAATGACTGTAGGAGTTGGAATAGTTAAGCTTCAGCAATGCTAAAAACATGCCCTGTTGGCTGTCGCACAAGCATACTGCAAAATCCCCCGATTGCTCCTTGTCATCATTTCCCATGCACTTAAAAATAAATTGCGAGAGCTTTTTCGAGCTGACTATAAAGGCATCCTGATCTTCAAAGACTTCCTTGCAAAGCTCTCTGACAATGTTCACGCCACCCTCAAACTTACCGGGCTTTGCTTCATCATCTCGAATACATCTCAGTATATGCTTTTCAAAGTATTCATAGGTTTCCTCATTTAATTCAAGCTCTGTCTCCGAAAGCATCAAAGCATTGTTTTCTTTATCCAAAGCACTAATATATACTTTATTAATGATTATTTCATCTATTGTTCTCAAAAGGCTGCCTCCTTAAATTATTATCATATAAAGTATATCATGCTTTTATTTATTAAGTAAGCCGACTTTTTGCAGCACATTTTGCTAAATAATAATAATTTTCGACTAATAATTATTGCTTATAGCTATTTGCAGGTATATAATGTAAATATGATTAATTTTGTACGGGGGGTGCCTTTATGAAGGGTACAGTAGTTGCAACATGGATAAACAGTCTCCGCCTGATACATGGAGATGATACAGTAAATAAGGCCTTAAGAAAGATAGGCTGGCCAGAAAACAGAGTTATATCACCTTTGGAAGAAATTGAGGATGCCGAACCAAAGCAATTGGTTGAAGAAGTCAGCAGACTAGTTGGAAAGAGCACGCAAGAGGTTTGGAGAAGCATTGGCAGACACAACATAAAATCCTTCCACAAATGGTTTCCATCCTATTTTGAAAGAAGCAACACAAAGTCTTTTATGCTCATGATGGATGATGTACATACCCAGCTTACCAAAATGATCAAAGGTGCTAAGCCGCCAAGATTATTGGCTACAGATATTAGTGAAAAAGAGTTAGAAATCAAGTATGTGTCCAAAAGAGGTATGTTTGATTATTTCTTAGGATTACTTGAGGGCAGTGCGGAGTTCTTCAATGAAAAAATTGAATATAAAGAGTTGGAAAGAGGCATAGAGGATGGTTTAACCTTCATGAGAGTTCATATTAAATTCGAGAAGGGTGTAAACAGTTCAAAAAAATTCTTACTCAGCAAGCTATTATCACTAGGCTTTATAAAAAGAGCAGAGCTTAAAATTTCTGTAATATCTGCATTATGTTTCTTCCCTGTCAGCTTTTTTACTGCAAAAGATATTGTAAGTACTTCCATCATGACAGCAGCAGTATTTGCTTTGACTACCTTAATGTCCTATATCGTTTTAAAGCCGCTGGGTGCAATACATAATGAACTTCAGGACTTAAACAAAATGGAGTTTGCAAGCTTTACAAAAATACAAACCGGTGATCATATTGAAAACTTATCAAAGGATATCAATATATTCAAGCAGAAAATGCAAAAAGACTTCCTATTCCTAAAGGGTGGCAACGACGATATGTACAGCTTTACAAAGACCTTCTCCGAAATCGCTTCCAATATGAAATCCGTATCCGACGGGATATCTATGGTAGTGCAAGATGTAGCTGAAGGGGCTGTACATCAGGCAGAGGAAACGGAAAAGTCCGTAGATATCATCGGCGAAAATATGAAAACCTTGAATAAGATTGCAGAGGAAGAACTCAAGAGCAGCAGTCAATTAGAGGCAGCTGTAAGCAATATTAAGACCTCTGCTACTGAAACGCAAAAGGTAGCAAAAATGATATTAGCCGTAAAGGATAATTTCTCTCACGTAAATACACAGGGTGTTGAGCTTTCCAGAAGGGTTTCGGACATCATGAATATCGTTACTACAGTTGAAAGCATTGCAGATAAAACCAACCTGCTATCCCTCAATGCAGCTATTGAATCTGCCAGAGCAGGTGAAGCGGGTCGTGGTTTTGCAGTAGTTGCAAATGAAATCAGGGGATTAGCGGATAACTCAAAATCCTCCGTTAGAATAATCAACGAAAACCTTCAACTGTTTACAAATGATGTAAATGGACTTATAGATCAGATCAATGCTCAATTCAAGCAATTAGAGGAAAGCAATCATACCTTAGAAAAGGTTGCTGCTGAAAACAGCAGTGCAACAGATCAGATTGACGTAGTTGCAGGCAGCATCGTGCAGTTGGTTGAAGAAATGTCTGTTCAAACGCAACAGTTGTCCATGGTATTTGAAAACATTCACTCGCTGGCAGCAATAGCGGAAGAGAACTCCGCTTCCTCCCAGGAAATGAGCGCCAATGTCATCGAATACTCCAATAAGATCAAAGAGCTGACAACTTATATTGAAGAGTTGGAAAAGCTGTCCCAGAACTTTAAGTCTGAATTAGGAAAATATAAGATATAACCTATAAAAATAGAGAACCCTTGAATTCAAAAAAGGGTTCTCTATTTTTATATATTTATATACCTTGTTCATTACTATAAACGCTGCTGCTAGTTGATCTGTCATCCTGAGCATAGCCAAGGATCGAAAGATTCTTCACTACGTTCAGAATGACGGCTAAGGTCACCCCCAGCAACCATACATCCTACCTCTGCTTTCTCAACAGGAATATAAAAAACGGTCCGCCCATGATGGAGGTCATTACACCTACAGGGATTTCTACTGGCTGTATAATTGTTCTGCCCACCGTATCCGATGCAATGAGCAGAACTGCGCCTAGCAATGCAGAATAAGGGATTACCTTTTTGTTGTCTGAGCCTGCAATCAGTCTTATGATATGCGGTGCCACCAATCCCAGAAAACCGATGGTTCCCGATACAGAAACCACAGCCCCAACGATGATGCAGCAAATCACCAGCAGTACCCTTTTTAGCTTTTCCACATCTATTCCCAGATATTGCGCCGATTCATCTCCCATCGTCAATATGTTCAATTCCCGCGCATAAAACAGTAGCGCTAATATTCCGGGTATGATGATGATGTATGATATGACAACCTTGCTCCATGAGGTTAAGGATAGGCTTCCCATTGTCCAAAACACAATGTGCTGCAAATTATCTTGATTTAATAACATCAAAAAGGATATGATGGCAGATAAAAAATAGCTTACAGCCACCCCTGCCAACAAGAGAGAGTTAACGGACATTGCATTTTTTCTTTTTGCAAGATTATATACTAAAAACAACGTGGAAACTGCTCCAATAAATGCAAATACCCCTGTGGTAGATACCCCCCCTATGCTGAAGCTAATTCCTGTAACGATTGAAATTACTGCTCCCAAGGCGGCACCCGAGGACATACCCAAGGTATAGGAATCGACAAGAGGATTCTTAAAAATACCCTGCATCACTGTACCGACAGCAGCTAAGCCCGCTCCGATCACCAAGCATAAAAGCACTCTTGGCAATCGTATCTGAAGCAATATTGTGCTATGCTCTGTTTGAATTCCACGAAATAAGATATCAATGAATTCTGCTGCAGGTATCCTGACTGCCCCAAAACCCACTGCCATGATAATAGCTATCACAAGACCGGCTAATAGAATAATGAATATAGAATAATTCTTTATTGTATTATTCATTTGAAGCACCTGCCTTATTTAAAATGCTGTACATTTCGTCCCGGGACACGATCCTTGTATTTTTTTTGCTTTTGATTCTATTATAAAACCCTGTAGCTGCCCCTTCAGTAATATCTCTTTGCTCAAAGGTTTCATCTCCAAGTATAAATATCGTCTTATTTTCCAATTCATTCTCAAGCAGCATTCTTAGATTGCAAAGATTTGCTTTTCCAATATATAAATCTGTTAAAACAATAAAATCAGCTGCTTCTGCAAGCCTTTTATTCGCTTCATAAGCATCCTCTGATATTCTGGTAAATGGTATGTCCTCTGCCAACTTCAAATCTAAGTCTTTAGAAATCTTCCAATCCAGGTCCCCGATGCTTAATACACCGGCACTTACCTGGAAACCTGTGTTGTAAAGATTTGAAATAATCTCACTTCCACTTCCGCCTCCACAAATAACATGCACCTTCACATGATTCTTCTTGATTTCATTTCTTGTAATTGCATATATATATGGCTTGTTTGTGTAAACAGAAACCTCTACCTCTACATCTATATTAAAGACATTTTTTATATTTTGAACATTCAGTGCTTCCACCGGTGTACCTTGAGAATTTATCTCGCCGTCCTTCATCATAACGATATAGTCGCTGTAAGCGGCAGCTATATTCAAATCGTGCAATACCGCTATTACCGTTAGCTGCTGATCTATGGAAAGCTTTTTAATCAGTGACATGATCTCGATTTGATGCTGCAAATCCAAGTGTGAAATTGGCTCATCCAACAATAGTATTTTAGGCTGCTGCGTGAGGGCTTGAGCTAATATTACTCTTTGCCTTTCCCCTCCACTAAGCTGATTAAAGCTTCTTTCCCTAAAATGATAGGTATTGGTGTACTTCATATTTTCTATGGCAATTTCTCTGTCCTTCGGTGTTTCTCCCCTAAGCCTGCTGATATAGGGATATCTGCCCATTAATACGACATCCATAACCTTATAATCAAATTCCAGCGCAGTATTTTGAGGAACCACGGACATGATCTTCGCTGCTTCTTTTTTATGTATTGCCATATTGTCTATGCCGTTTATTTGAATACTGCCTTGTCTTGACTTAAGTACTCCGCTTATTAGCTTTAAAAGAGTGCTTTTTCCAGAGCCGTTTGGTCCTACGATGCTGGTAAAGCCTGATTTTGGAAAATCCAAGCTTATATTCTTAAGTACCAAGCCCAAGCTGTCATCATAGCCAAAGCTTAATTCCTTTAATGTTATTTGGTTGATCATCCTCAACATACCCTTCTATAGCATTTTGCATATTATATGTGGCTCTTGACACAATATTGTCGTCGCTCATTAAGTATACCTTTCCATTCTTTACACTGTCAAGATTCTTGAAAACAGGGTCCTTCGCATAGAAATCCAAAGTTACCCCCTCGTTTGTAGCATGCTTGGAGGATAACAGATATTCCGGATTATCCTTCACCAACTCTTCTGCACTATACTTTGCCCAATACTCTACTTTTTCTGCTGTATTGGTTCCCCCTGCTGTTTTAATAACATCATTTAAGAAAGTACCTGACCCTGCAGTTGTCAAAGGATCAGTCCACACTACATAAAATACTGATTTAGGTGTTTTATCCTTTACTTTGTCTTGTATTTCAGCAATTTTATCCTTCATTTCTTTTATAACTTCTTCAGCCTTCTGCTCATTACCGCTAACCTTTCCGATCAGTGCAATTGAATCAAAAATGCTGTTGAAATCAGTTGCTTCCGTTGAAACTACCGGGATGTTCAACTGTTCCATACTGGCAATTAAGTCCTCTTGAATGTATCCCCCTGCTAATACCACATCAGGATTCGCTTTTTGTATCAGCTCCAAATTTGGTCCTTCAAAGGTTCCTATCTTTTCAACATCCTTAACTTCAGCAGGATAATCACAATAGGTTGTAACGCCTACCACCTTGTCTCCGGCTCCTACTGCATATAATATTTCTGTATTGCTGGGTGAAAGGGATACGATTCTCTCCGGAACCTTATCTAAAGTAATTTCTCTACCCTTTAAGTCCGTTATAACGATCTTTGTATCTGCTGCCGGCTGTGCTTCCGGTGCAGTTGCTGCTGGCTGCTGTGCTTGACAAGCGGATAATCCCACTATTAATACGATTGTTAAGATAATTGATAATATTTTCTTCAATTTTATTCTCCTCTCAAATAAACCCTTTGTATTGCTGTTATAGTTTCTACGAATGTTCAGAAAAAGAACAAAGGCGGCTTTGCCGCATTTGCAGCCCATATGCCTTTTCCGAATGTAATGAGGAAAATCTGGCATGGGCAGCTAAATCAAGGTTTTTATTGTATAGGAAAGTTATACTTTCCTATACAATAAAAAATTCCTTCTATGGCTAGAAGGAATTTTAATATTTCTACTGTATATCAGCGAAATGCACCTCCCCATCTCCCGTAGGTTTGCATAATCAATTCAGGCAGGTCTCCTGGAGCTCACCTTTACAGTGGCGGGACCGCATGGGATTTACACCCATTTCCCTTTTAAGGCGCTGATATCATCAGCACACACCTAAACAGTTATTCAATTCATTATTGATTTTAGCACAGCTGATTTATAAATACAACTAAGCTTTTAATATTGTTACAGCGTATGGAAGTAAATTTATTACCTTGATAGCAAAGAATATATTTCTATATAAATAATATAAGCCAAACACTCTGCCTAAGGAATAATTTGTTGGAGTAAAGCTTCAGAGCTACATCCCTCAAAGCAAGGCTTCTGATGCTGTTGAAGCGTACGGAAGCAAATTTGTTCCTTAGATAGCAAAGAATATATAGTTTGAAATTACAAATTTGCGAGCAGGATTTTTTTGTTTTTCCCAATGTCATGAAGCACAGTTTTTTTGGTATAATAAGTAGAGTACATAAATTTGCCATTTATAGCAAGCAGTACACGTACTAATAGAACTGCAATGCTGTAATTAATAATTATTACACTGGGAGGTAGTATCATGCCATTAGTAACAACAAAGGAAATGTTCAAAAAAGCCTATGAAGGCAACTATGCAGTAGGTGCATTTAACGTTAACAATATGGAAATTATACAAGGTATTGTTGATGCTGCAAAAGAAGAAAAATCCCCGCTGATTCTGCAAGTATCTGCAGGTGCAAGAAAGTATGCAAAGCACATTTATTTAATGAAGCTGGTAGAAGCAGCTGTTGAAGACAGCGGACTTCCAATCGCACTGCACCTAGATCACGGCGATGACTTTGAAATCTGTAAATCCTGCATCGACGGTGGCTTTACTTCCGTCATGATTGATGGTTCAAAGCACTCCTTTGAAGAAAATATCGCTGTAACAAAAAGAGTTGTTGAATATGCACATGAAAGAGGCGTTGTTGTAGAAGCAGAGCTAGGCAAGCTGGCTGGCATTGAAGACGATGTAAACGTTGATGCCAAGGATGCCATATACACAAATCCGGATCAAGCAGTAGAATTTGTTCAAAGAACAGGGGTGGACTCCCTTGCGATTGCAATTGGCACCAGCCATGGCGCATACAAATTCAAGGGTGAGCCAAAGCTGGACTTTGAAAGACTTGAGAAAATAACAAACTTGCTTCCTAATTTCCCATTGGTGCTTCATGGCGCATCCACTGTTCTTCCTGAATTCGTTGAGCTTTGCAATAAGTATGGCGGCAACGTTGCAGGAGCACAGGGCGTACCTGAAAACCTACTTAGACAAGCAGCACAGCTGGGTGTTTGTAAAATTAACATCGATACAGACTTGAGATTGGCTATGACTGCTTCAGTCAGAAAGCACTTGTATGAAAACCCAGGTGACTTTGATCCTAGACAATATCTAAAGCCTGCTAGATCCGCAATCCAAGCAATGGTTGCTCATAAGATGAAAAACGTATTAGGCAGCAGCAACAATCTGTAATAAGACAGTCAAAGGGAGTAAATGTAAGCATTTACTCCCTTTTTATATAGATATTTATCCCTTAATCATTTCTGTAAAGCTGGGACATTCATGTCTCAGCATAGAATATATAGCTAAATCGCAGTATTCCCCTCTTGAAAAAACCGCTTGCCGCTTCATGCCCTCATAGGTAAAACCACATTTTTCTGCTACTTTACGGCTGCCCGTATTGTCCTTGTTCGCATGAACCTCTAATCTATGTATAGTCTTTATTTCAAATAAATATGCAGAAAACAGTTTAAGGGCTTCTGACGTATAGCCTTTGCCTCTATCTTCACTTCTGTGTATGCTATACCCTATTTCATAGCCCGGAAGATACCCTACTCCCTTAAAGAAGGAAATATCTCCAAGCAATCTTCCATTTTTATCAGTGATAATCAGCATACCAAATTCCTCATTCCAAAAGCCTGTTTCCTGATAACGTTTCCTATACATAACTTCATTAATCATGTTCGGATTAAGAAATTCACCCTTTTCCAATGTGTCACTGACTAAAGGAATTAGCTCATCTAAATCACTTTGTTTTATCATCCGCAGGTTTATCAACTTTCCTTTTATCATAAGCTATTTCTCCATCTCTTCCAAAATCCAATCGGTAACCTGACGAACAATAGGACCACATATTTCCTTATGC
>JAQSYD010000091.1 GCA_029256325.1 Clostridia bacterium | reverse complement strand
AGAGTTTAAGGCTACCTGCCTTCTTTTTTCTATAGGATCAATCACTGCTACCAGACTTGCTCCCATACGCTTGCAAATCTGAGCCGCTATTTGTCCAATTGCACCCATTCCAAAAATTGCAACTCTATCTCCCGGTCTGATGTTTGCATCTCTTACTCCTGAAAGAGCGAACTGTGCGGGGTCATAGCATACTGCATTTTTCCATGAACCATTTGCAGGAAGCTTTCTCAATCTATAGTTATTTACGGCATTACAAATATGAGTTTCTCTAATTCCTCCATAAGAGCATACTCTGTCACCGATTTCGTAATCCGTCACCATCTCGCCCTTTTCGATTATTATACCAACCCACTGGTTTCCCAAATTCCATTCTCCGAATTTTACACCGCTGTCTTCTACTTCTTCTCGAGGTACAAACATCTGCCATTCATTATCATACTTCTCCTTCATAAATGGGCTTGCACCTCTGAAATCTGTTAATTCCGTGCCGTGTTTAGGCGATGCAAATTCTACCCTTGCCAGTACCTCATTTGCATTTATTTTTCTATCATGATATTCAATTAACTTCGCCACTCTTGGCTCTATTGCAACTAGTTGTTTAGGCATAATATATCCCCCATCATTTATTCTTTTACTCCACCGGCAGTAAGTCCGCCTGTAATAAATTTTTCTACCATTGAAAACATGAATACTACAGGTATCGCAGTCAAAAAGGAAGCTGCCATCATTCTACCCCATACATAATCCTTTGAGCTAAATAGCTGACGCAGTCCTGTTGGCAAGGTCATATTTTCAGGTGTAGAAAGAAATATTGATGAAAACAAAAAGTCATTCCAAGCTATCATAAATACATAAGCAAACACAGACATAATTGCTGGGATTGATAGTGGTATAACAATTTTTAAAATAACCTGAAGCCTGCTTAAGCCGTCTATCATCGCAGCCTCCTCCAGAGAAACTGGGATTGTAGTAAAATAGCTGCTCAACATGAAAAGCGCTGCAGGCAACGTTGTAACCAAACAAGTGATTACCAAAGAAAACTTATTGTCATAAAGTCCAATTGCAGATATTATCTTAAACAAAGGTACTACCAGCAATATGCCCGAAAACATATATACGATCAAGGAGCCTTCCTGAAATATTCTCTTGCCCGGAAAGTCTAGTTTCGCAATGCTATAAGCCCCCATGCTGCCTATTATTACAGCCAAAGAGGCAGTGATGGATGCAACGAATAAACTATTGCGAAAATATCTCCAAAAGGGGAATATTGCGGGATTTAGTACATCCTTAAAGTGCTGTAATGTAATCTCTGTAGGAAATATTTGCGGCGGGTATGCCACAGACCCCTGAGATGTCTTTAAAGCTGTAGTAAGCATAAAGTAAAAGGGAGTCAGGGTAACGCAGATAACAATTACAACCAACATATTCAAGAAAATGTTCTTTATTTTCTTTGCATTCATATCCTGTTCACCTTCCTTCTTACGAACAGTACAAAGGTCATTACGATGATAAATAAAGCCACTGTAATTGCCGCTGCCAAACCAAAGTCATAAACTGAGAAAGCGGTTTGATATAAATAAACACCCATAATAGGCACTTGTTTGGTAAGCAGGTAAACATCATCGAATTTATAGAAATTCCATATAGCCCTCAAAACAACCAAGGAGCTTATAACAGGCAGTATCTCCGGAAAAGTAATCGCCCAAAACTGCTTCCATGCACCTGCTCCATCTATCATGGCCGCTTCATAAAGGGACTCATCTATTGCTTGCAGTGCAGCTAAAATCATCATAAAGCTGTAAGGGAAAACCCTCCATGTATCGAAAAGTATTACCAATGCCATTGATAATACCGGATGGTCAAACCAAGCAGGTGCTGCATTGAAAAGCTGCAATTTATCGACTGCTGCATAGTTCACAACACCATATATTCCATTAAACATGTATTGCCATACAAACACCAGGGATATTACAGGCGCCACATAGGGCAAAATCACCAAGGAGCGGGCAATTCCCCGACCCTTGAACTTTCTGTTCATAAGCAGTGCAACCAGTAGCCCCACAGTCGTAGAAGTAGCGACTGTAATGATTACATATAGGAATGTAAGCATTAGAGATTTTAAAAATTCCCCATCAGAAAACAAGGTCAGGTAGTTGCTAAACCCAATAAACTTAGGTGTTTTCAAAGGATTTAAGGCTACCTTATGAAAGCTGAGATATATGTTGTAGCACAATGGATATATTATTATTGACAGGATTAATATAAGTGAGGGCAGAATGAATATAAACCCGAGTCTTGCTTCAGCCCTTTTCAATGAGTTTTTCTGAGACACTTCCATCCCCCCAATCTGATTAAAATATGCCGATGCTCCAATAGGAACATCGGCATTGTTCAGCTATTCGTTTACAATTTGCTCCATTGATTTTTGCGCCTTCTCTATTTCTTTGTCTATGTTGGCATTCTGAACAAGAATAGCGTTAAGAGCTTTCGGTATAACTAGCTTAGCTGTAATATTGCCCATTTTAGGATGTGATTTCCCATTTTGGAAGCCTAGCATTTTTAGTTCATTGAAGGCTTCAGGAACCTTGGAGGATGTTTCTCCAAAAGCTTTTAGAAGCTCGTGAGACTTGTATTGTTCATCTGATGCAATTTCCTTAAGTACAGGATTTGCACCACCTGGAGACATGTGCAGCCAAGCGATGTTGCTTTGTTTTTCCAGCATAAAGCTAATAAACTTTTTAGCTGCTTCTCTTTCCTCTGGACTTATCATATTGGAAATTGCTAATGTTGTAAGCATACCAAAGCCTGCAGCAGATTTATTCTCAGGTACAGTAAAACCAATTTTGTCCGCCATGCCCTGCTCATATAATGCACCCATGATATAAGTTGAATAGATACCCATTGCAGCATTGCCGCCGACAAAAGCGTCTTTTACTTGAGTAACTCCGTTGGAGCCTTGCGGTGAATATTTATAAAGGTCTTTATAGAACTGGATAGCTTCCTTCATCTCAGGAGAATTGAACTTTGGCTTGCCATCTGCATCAAAAAGCTCTGCATTATTGGATAGTGCGATTTGTGTAAAGGTTTGCTCTGTAAAGTCTGACTCTTCAGTTGCAAATACGATACCGTATTTCTTGTTTGCAGGATCATTTAATGCTTTGGCTGCATTTAGAATATTAGCCCAAGTTGTTGGTGCTTCGAGACCTTTTTCTGCAAATAGCGCTTTATTGTACCATATGCCTGCTACCCATCCGGATACAGGCACACCTATGTATTCTGCTTTATCAGGAGCTTGGAGTATTTCTAAAGCTCCCTTGAAAAATGAATCCTTGCCTTTACCTGTTATAATTTCTGTATGTGCCTTCGTATCGAGAACCCCTTCAGAATTCAATAGTCTGCCCCAGTCAATATTTGATTCCATAATTGCCGGAAGCTTTTGGGATGAGATCAGCGTTGTAAGCTTTGTCATATAGCTATCTTCCGGAACAGGAACTTGTTTCACTTCAATGCCTGGGTTCTTTGCCACAAATTCATCAATATTCTTTTGAATGGCCGTAACACGTTCTTCCTCTGGCTGACTGTGTATAAACTCAATAGTTACTGTTTTTGCGGGTTCACTTGTACCCTCCGGAGTTGTTGTCGGAGTTGTTGTCGGCGTGGTGCTTGGAGTTGTACTGCAGCCAGTAAGAGATATGCTGAGCAGCATAACTACCACAATCACACTGGATAGAATTTTCTTTTTCATTTTGCTCCCCCTTTATTAATTGAATTAAAGAGTTTACTTCGCTTTACGAAAGCGCTTTCGTTTTCTTTAATTATATTATATTACTAAAGGTAAATTAAGTAAATATATTTTTGAATATTTCTTCACAAAAAAGACCTTTATAGGAATAAAGGTCTTTTAAAACGGGAATACTATATGCTTTCTCTTATTCTAAAATTGTAAGGTACATAATCTACAGCTTCCACAGCCTCGTTATTGATCATTTTTATAAGCTTTTCCGCTGCTACTCTGCCGATTTCCTTGAAGTCCTGAACTACCGTGGTGAGTCTTGGACTAGAGTAGTCACTTAACTGAATACCGTCAAATCCTACCAATGCCACTTGACCGGGTACAGCTTTACCTAAATCTTTAATAGCTCTGAGTGCTCCCAATGCCATAAGGTCTGATGCACAAAATATTGCGGTTACTTCGGGATTCTCATTTATCAGTTCACTGGTTTTTTCATATGCCATATCCTCATAATAATCAGCATATTTTATATAGCTTTCATTGATAGGCAGCTCCAGCTCTCGCAGAGCCTTCCTGTATCCACGCTCTCTATATTTACTTACATCCGCTTGCTTCAAGCCGTTAATAAAGGCTATGTTTCTATGTCCCTTTGAGTACAGATGACTTACAACCTCTTGTACTGCAGCTACATTATCTGTAGTAACTGTAGCCAAATGCTCTCCTTTGATTCTAATATCAACAGCAATACAAGGCAGCTTCGCTTTTGCAATTTCCTCGAAATATGGATCCCCTGGCTTTAATCCATATATGATTACTCCTGCTATTTGTCTCTCACGGCATAGCTGTGCAAGCTTCTTATCTTTCTGCTTTTTGGAATCGGTGCTAATGATTAATAGTTCAAAATCCTTATCCGCACAAAAGTTCTTTGCTCCGATTAAAATTCTGAATATGATATTGCCATTACTGTCTGTTTCTCTGATATCAGACAATACCAGTCCAATGATATTTGATTTTTTACGAGCCAAGTTTCTAGCTGCCATGTTTGGTGTGTAATCATATTTTTCTGCAAGCTCACGAACTTTTCTTTTTGTTTCCTCACTAACGTCGGCGTAGTTGTTCAAAGCTTTTGAAGCTGTCGTTTCACTCACACCCGCAAGTTTTGCTATATCTTTAAGCGATGCCATATGGCGCCTCCTTATATGTAAACTCAAGAACTCAACATATTTATTAATGAGTATAGCATATAAACTTATTAGAAAAAAGCACAGGACCATAAAATCCCGTGCTTTTTATCATTGAATGTTTAGCAGTTTATATGCCAACGCTCTTCCCGCATCCGTCTTAAAATTCTTATCTATCATTTCTATCAGCTTCTGCTTATCTTGTTCTACCTCTGTTCCAAGTAAATTCTCAATGAGATCTGCTTCCCACAGTATTTGAAAATCTAAGCCGTCAATCTTGGAAGGGGTGTGATGATTCCCTATGATATAGCATATCCGATCCATTTTGCCTGGGGAGTAACCCGCTTTGACCAGAATGTACTTCGCAACCCCAGGACCCTCCTTCTCTTGATAGACACCCTCTATGGACCCGTATTTATGAAGAGCTTCTACTGCCCCAATATCATGAAGTATTGCTGCAATAGAAATTAATTCTCTTTCTTCTCCCTCGATACCTTCCCCAGCCATTATTACTTCAGCATTGCCAAGCACCTTCATGGTATGATCTATTCCATATGGAATCTCTTTAAAAACCTCGTGCATTTCTGCTAATATTCTTTCAATAATCATATGTTCCTCCCTGCACTTTATCTTCATGAGTAAGTACGAGTATAAGTATTTATACTCTTTTCTTCATTTTAACCAGACTATCCTCTCTTATATATAAAACTTTTACTATTACATATATTCGACGCAGGGGAGGATATTTCCGCTTCAATCTTAATAAATAACTTTACCCAATATGAATGATATCAAAGTAATAGGTAAATAATAGAAAAAACAGTATAAGGAGGTATTGTAATGCAATTTTCAGACTATAAAATAGCAGAGATAAAGGATAAAGCTCAAATCGTAGAACGCCTTGCTAAAGTAGAAGGCGAATTATCCAAGGATATCGGCGGTGATGTCGTATTAATCGCTTATCAGAAGAATGAACCGGCTAAAGTCTAATAATTTATTGCCAGAAAAAAAGCAGCTCGTTTTCGCGAGCTGCTTTTAAGAGGGTAAATTACACATTCTATATCAATCTTTCGTTGCTTCTTTTCTTCATATGCCTATATTCCATTGAGCAAAAGCTGTATAACTCATCTGTAGGGCTGTTACATATAATGTCCATATTATATGTATTCTTCTTAGAAAATTGATCAAACACTCTTTTCATTATGCTTCTCATTTTTATCTCTCCATATGATATATTCCTATATCGAATTGGTTTATTTTTCTACTTTTATTATATATCCATAATTAGTATTTGTCAATAATCATTATTACTTATTTTCCTAATAAAATATCTCTACATCTACATTGTATTCCGGCATCAAGAAGCCATCATTGTTATCTATCGTTATTTCTACAGGTATAACGGTTTCTCCGCTTCTCACCTCTGCCCTGCTGGCAATCATCTTGACAGTGCCGTTGTATTTCTTTGATTTGTCGGCAACAGGTATGATCTCAACCTTCTGTCCGATTTTCACATCTTTGATAAACTCTTCTGATATATTAGCGCTGACAATCATCCCATCCAGATTCATAATACTCAACGCCTTTTTGGACGGACTCACAATATCTCCTTCAATATACCCTAATTCAAATACTACCCCATTCTCAACATCGGAAATTATTTGTTCTCCATTCATGTAGGACTTGTTCAACTTCTCCTTCATGACTGCTATTTCTCTTTCAAGAGATGCTGCTCTTTCCTTTTGTATGCTAATATTGTCATTTAGCTCTTTGTTTCCAATCTGTTTATTGTGCATTGTAATATCAAGACTATAGCTTAGATCATCCACTGCCTTTTTCTTGTCATCAACGGTCTTTACAAAATCATCAAACTCATATTTTGAGATGACACCGGACTGATAAAGCTTTTCCTTATCAGCTTGCTCTTTCAGAGAACTCTGGTATATTTGCTCTGCATATTCAAGATCATTTACCAGCTTCTTAACGTCAGGGTCTTTGCTTTTGGCTGCGTCTGCCTCGATCATCTTGCTCTGAAGCTTTCTGATTTCCAAGCTTATGGCATTCAACTCATGTTGTTTGGCTGTAATCTCTGTACTGTAATCCTTTATATCAAGGGTCATAAGTACATCATCTTTCTTTACCTTCTGCCCTTCTCGTACTGCAACATCAGCAACAGATGCAGCAAAGCCAATATTTACATTGTGTATGTCTATAGATTTTACTACACCGAATGCTTCTACTATGTTTTCCTTTACAGGATTCGGGACAGCCGGCGCTGCCACCGGTTCTTCCTGTTTACTGCAGCCTGATACACCTAATATTATAATCAAGGCCAATAGGATTGCCGTTATTCTCTTTATTTTACTCATCATTACCACAACCTTCCGTCTCTTACATTGATTGTCCTGTTACCATACTCTGCTGCTTCCTTTGAGTGAGTAACCTGAACGATTGTTTTTGCTTTCTTTTTATTGATATCCTGCAGCAGTGCCATTACCTCCATACCTGTCTTGCTGTCCAGATTGCCGATTGGTTCATCTGCCAATAATATTTCCGGTTCATTTACAAGAGCTCTGGCTATTGCAACTCTCTGCTGCTGACCTCCCGAAAGCTCTCTGGGCGTATGCTTTCTGCGGTCTGCCAGGCCTACCAATTCTAATATTTCATCCAATCTTTCCTTGTGGCCCTTTACCTTTTTCCCATCAAGAAGTATTGGAAGCATTACATTTTCTTCTACATTCAGATTCGGAACAAGGTTATAAAACTGGAATACAAAACCGATATCCCTTCGCCTTAATATGCTCTGCTCCTTATCCTTCATAGCAGACAATTCCTTGCCATTTATCATTACGTTCCCTGATGTGGGTTTATCCAATCCCCCTATAAGATAAAGCAAGGTGCTTTTTCCCGAGCCGGATGGACCCATGATGGATACGAACTCTCCCTTATTGATCTGCAGGTCTATATCCTTTAGAACTTCAACCACGTTGTTTCCCAGATTGAAGGATTTGCACAGGTTTTGAGCTTCTATCGCTATGCTCATTGTATTTTCCAGGTTAAAGGGCTTACGCAGATTTTGCGCTTCTATTGCTACACTCATTCATTTTCCTCCTAATTGACTTTCTCTTCTATTCATACTTAATAGCTTCTATAATATTTAACTTAGATGATTTCAGTGCCGGGCTTATAGATGCAATAAGACTCACAATGATTCCACCTAATAACCCATTGATTAGAAGTACAGGGTCATAAGTCATATCGATAGGCAAGTCAATTGTCTTTAAAAGATATGGTATGATGGAGATCATCATAACCCCCATGATAATTCCTACAGCTCCACCAATAAAGCCCCCAGTCAAAGCTTCGATCATTATCATTTTTATGCTCTGCCCCTTGCTCATTCCAACAGAACGCAACACTGCAAGCACTCTTTTTCGTTCCATGAAGCTTATCGCAAAATTATTTAAAATACCGAATATACCGATTACCATAGTCATTATTGAGAATCCTTTAAAGATGCTGAATAAAGCAGCATTGCTGTCATTATTGGATTTTTCCATTTCAGCTACCGTTATGAGTCTGATCCCTCTATCTCTGAAACGCTCTTTTATATGATCAACGGTCTGATCTATATTCCCTTCAGACTTTACCAATACGTCAGTGTAATAACGCGCCTCCATATCTTTTTTGAAATACTTATCTGATATGAAAGCAGCTTGACCGTTGTAGTTAATCGTCTCACATAATCCGGTAATTTTGTAATCACGCTTACCAGTTTTCATGTTAAAGGTAATATAATCTCCTATATCTAATCCCAGCTTATACTTTAACGCCGTTGTAATGATGATGTTTCTTCCGCCATCCAGCTCTTCTATTTCCTGCTGGGGATTGCCTAAGATTCCTATGTCATTATAGCTATTGAATTTAGCGCTATCAACACCTGCCAACATCATGATTCGGTCCTTTCCATTTCCTAGCTCAATATTATAGGTGCTATAACCTCCGTATACATCCTGCACTCCTTCAATACGCCCAATGGTACTGAGAACTTGCCTATCAGCACCGCCAATATTTACCTCGATATCATAATTCATGTCCTTATATGCATTTGCTACTTCCTTAAATACACTATAGCTTATGGTATTTATCATTAAGATTGCTGATATTCCCATGGCAAGCAGGGAAATGTTATTCAGCATATTCTTATTTTCTCTAAGGTTCTGCGCTGCCAAGACACCCTCATTTCCGAATATATACAAATAAGCTTTTTCAAAAAAGCGGGCAAAGCCCTTGGTCAGCTCGGGTGTAAGAAAGGATACAGCCACACCTGATAAAATCATGCACAAAACGTTTACCATCATAGCCATATCTCTCGGAATAAAACGAGGTATTATCAACACGGATACAGCCATGATCAGTCCTACAATAGGCTTCCAGTGCTTTTTCTTATGCGTTTTCTCAATTTGATTTAGCACGATTTCCTTCACAGGAATCTTCGATACTTTTACGATAGGTACCCAAGAACTGAAAATCGCCAATATCAATGCAACACCAAAGGACAGGATAAAGTTAAAGGCAGAAATATTCATTTTTACTTCAAAGCCTGATGCAATACCTTCGGGACCTAACAATGTACGCGCCATTACATATAGCACGCCCACTCCCAAGGCGCATCCTAAAGCTCCACCTATTATTCCGTATACGACACTTTGAGTTATAAGGACAAAATCCGTCATCTTTCTTGTGGCACCTATACTGCGAAACGTGCCTATAACAGGCAGCATTTCGGTAGTTATTACCTTGAAGGAGGTATATATAATGAATATACTGATTGACATAACCAATACCACCATCATCATAAAAGGTATGGTGAAAGTGCTTGACTGTCTTCTAATATCCTCCATAGGTATCACTTCTGCTGTCTTATCCCTCTTATACAACTGCTCCAGTTGCTCCATAAGCGGCTGCTTTTGTGATATGTCCTTGGGCTTAATATAAACTGTAGTTGCTTGCCCTTTCATATTATATAAGTTTTCAAGGGTCTCTTTGGGAATGACTGCTGTGGTCGTTCTGCCATCTTCAGTAAAAAGCCCAGTGGGGTTTGCTATCCCAACTATGGTAAATCTTTGTTTCAAACCTGCGATTTTTAACTCCAAGGTACTATTAAGCTCCAGCTTATATTTCTCTGCCATATTGCTGCTGATAATGATACGTCTTCCGCTGAAGGATTCTACATTACTCTCTTCCTTGAATGTTATCGGATTCATCAGCTGCAGCTCGTCATATTCATACCCATTGAGGTTTACATTAAGATCTTCAGTTTCACTGATTTTATATAATGCGCTTCCCTGGATCATTTCAATGATATAGTCTGCTTGATCCTTTATTTTCATTGCCGCCCTATCATTCACATAAGGCGAAGGAGATTTGGGTCCGGGATATATCATAATTTCTGCCGACCCGGTGGATTTCTTGATTCTATCTATCACCATTTGCTCAACTGTTCCAGACATTGAAAAGGATGCAAAAAACAAAGCCGATGACATCATGATTGAAAATATAATCAAAAAAGTTCGGAACTTCTTTTCTCTTATGCTCTTTAATGCGAATTTAAAAATTATAGCCATGAGAACCTCCCATTGTTTTTGTCTATTCTTTATACGCAGTAAAAAGTAAAAAGTCTTCAGTAAAAGAAAAATTTACCATGAAATATTTTTCACATTTATTTTTAGGTATAAAAAACCCAGAGAATTTAATTCTCTGGGTTTTAGTACTGCTATTCTTCAATTACTTCCCTAAGCAATATCCTATTCTTGAATCCGCCGCGTTTTTCCAGCTTCTCCAATCGTATTCTCTGAAAGGTCTCAACACTGACTCCTTTATATTCAAGCAGCGCATGCATAACCTCACCCATGTCTGCAA
Organism: Clostridia bacterium; assembly: GCA_029256325.1. GTDB lineage: Bacteria > Bacillota > Clostridia > Lutisporales > Lutisporaceae > GWB2-37-7. The sequence goes on along the minus strand of JAQSYD010000091.1, from coordinate 4,080 downwards.
GCTCTGCTACATCACCGCTTTCAAGAAACTCGTTCATTTCTTCCAGAAGCTTGTCCTTAAGAAGCTTAAGATAGTCTTCGTTATTCGTGATTGTTTCACATACAGCTTTTTTGCCAGAGGATTCTATGATTACCGGGATATGGTCACGGACCAGTTTATTATATATTGTTGTTTTCATATGTATTCTCCTTTGTTAGGCTATCCATAGATTAGTTATATAAAGATATAATAACATACTGAACCTCGCTTAGATAGCCCTAATGCTCTTATACAAAGCTTCTTAACGTAGCTTTCGCTAACGATTTTCTTGCCTGCTTTACGCCACTCGCCAAATTCAGCTGCTGCTGTGAAGAGTACGTCTGTTGATGAGTTCAATGCAGTCTCAGCAGAGTCTTGTATAACACCTACGATAAAGCCTACACCAACTACCTGCATAGCAACGTCGTTTGGAATTCCAAACAAGCTTGCTGCTAGAGGAATAAGCAATAGTGAACCACCTGCAACACCTGATGCACCAGCAGCACTTACAGCTGAAAGTACGCTAAGAATGATTGCAGTAGGGATATCTACTTGAATACCAAGTGTGTGAACTGCTGCAAGTGTTAATACTGAAATAGTAACCGCTGCACCAGCCATGTTTACTGTAGCTCCTAGAGGAATAGATACGGAATAAGTATCCTTATCTAAGCCTAATCTCTCACACAAGCTCATGTTAACAGGAATGTTTGCCGCTGAGCTACGTGTAAAGAATGCTGTGATACCACTTTCCTTTAAGCACTTAAATACAAGTGGATATGGATTTTGACGAATTTTTACATATACAATAATTGGATTCACAATTAGCGCGATGAAAAGCATACAACCAACGAATCTAACCATTTCTGATAATGCATCTGCGAAATTAGAAATCATTGTCTTTGTTGAATCAGCAGCATTTCTCAAGGAAAAACCAAGAAGTAATGCAAATGCCAATATACCGATATAATTCGCATTAAATAGTGCTTTTATCGGATTATCAACTAGATTCAATAGCAACGCTTTCAGAACTTCTACAATGCCGCCAGGTGCTGCTATACTTTCTACACCCGCTGCAAGCGTCAAGCTTACTGGGAATATAAAGCTTGCAAGAACAGCTGCAGCTCCAGCTAAAAATGTTCCTAAACCATAAAGTACAACGATGGATTTCATATTGGTTTGGTGACCACTCTTATGTTGAGCGATAGCTGATGAAACCAAGAAGAAAACCAATATAGGTGCGATTGCTTTTAAAGCACCTACAAATAGAGAACCAAAAATAACCACGAATTGTGCTTGTTCTGGAATCGTTACAGCTAATACAATACCAATAATCAAACCTATGATTATTTGCTTTACTAAGCTTAATCGATTCCACATGCTGAATAGACTTTTCATAATCTTTTTCCTCCAATATATAAATTATAAATAATGCCGCGCACAGTTACTTTAGATGTTCTCTCATCGAATAAGTTAACCATAATAACAGTGCGACAATGATAAGTTTATCACAACTCTGAACCTAAGAGAAGCAAAATTTGAATTTATGTAAATTAAACTTATATTCTAAATCTTTTATCTATTCAGAAATACCATTTAATACAAAAATATCTGTCAGCTTCCTCAAATTCTATCAACATTGTTCCTTAAATGGTAAAAATAAACATACATGTATGTTTTTACTACTATAAAATTACCATTCACAGTTTATAGTATATCCAATTTATTTATTAATAAAATTTGTATGCAAAGCGGCATAAGCGACAATATTTAATTATCATTGTCATCTTATGTTCTCCAACAGTTTCTAAAAGTATGTTTCTTTTTTGCATATTAAAATTTATTGATTAGTTTTTGCCTACTTCCACTTGAAATATTATCAAATTTTCAAAAACAAAAACTCTGAGAACTAAATCATCAGAGTTTTTGTGCAGTTTGTCGTATTATTTTCATTATCGTTATGACTATTGTTTCTTTTCAATAAGACTTCTAATCTCTTCCTCTGTAGGCATAGCCGGTATAGCACCTCGTTTTGTAACGCATAGTGCCGCTGCAGCGTTTGAAAAGCGTATGTATTCAGTTAACATGTCAATATTCCAGTCATTTATTGATACGCCAAGGGTTACAACGGCTATTCTGGCACCGTTTGATAGCAGATATTGGAGTGCCTGTTGAGGATCTTCACAATCTGTCAGCATAGCAGTTTCCTCATCAGACATCTTTACAAGATCGGCATATTGCAATATGGATCGCATGTGAAGCATAGCGTCGCTTTTACCTTTCCAAAGCATTGCGCGATAATTTGGGTCGTAAGAGATTACTGCGCCATGGCTTTTCGCGATTTTCACAGCATGCAGTGTCGCTTCCCGCGCAGGCTCGTCTGTCAAAGAAAGGGAGCCTACATGAAAAATTTTACATTGCGACAACAGCTCCGTTTGAATTTCCTCTGCTTTTAGGCAGGTGTCCGCACCAGGCTTGCGCGCAAAGGAGAATGCCCGCTCTCCGTTTTTGGAAAGGGCAACGAAGGCCAAGGTTGTAAAGACCTCATCGGATATGATCAGATTATCGGTATTAACACCGGTATTCTGCAAGGTGGAAGCTAAAAAAGCGCCCTGCATATCATTGCCTACCTTGCCGATGAATGATGTTTTAATTCCCAGACGTGATGCTGCACAAGCAACATTTGCAACAGCACCGCCGGGGTTTTGCTCAAATAATCTTTGATTGTTTTCAGATATGCCAAGCTCTGTAAAATCAACTAGCATTTCTCCCAAAGCGACCAAATCGAACATAACTTTCCTCCATTATTAAGCTGTTTTTATAAATCAGATAAATATATAAGTAATTGAGGTTTTATAAACTTTTCCCGCAAGTAGTGTCAGCAGGTCTTTTTGCTGTTCCAAATCTTCCACAATACCCTTACGTGACGGCAGTGAAGACCATGGCTCGATGCATATGTAATTTGCCGTTGTATAAGGCACATGCCACAATCCAAGATATTTCATATCCGGATAATGTATGGATATAGAATGCCGTCTATGCTTTGATTTCAGTGTTACAATTTCTGGCATCTCTTTGAGGACGATGGCGTCATTGTCAAAAAGGTTATGTGACAATGCAAGCTTTTGTTTATCATCCAGAGGAAAAGGAGTATCATTGCCATTTAAAAAGCAGTCTCCCGAAAACCCGATACGCACAGGAGAACAAAGCTTTTCAAAATCGAGATAATAATCCTCAAAGCACTCCGCCGCAAGAATTCGGTTCCATATGCACTATTTAACCTTGGGATATTCAGTGCACAACAGGCGATAAGGTTCTTCATCCTCCTCCAAGATCGGAAAACGCCCAAGATCTTCGTAGAAACGGTTGTCATTTTTATCGTCATTGCACATGGATACCTCTCCCAACAACACAGGGCCGGTACCTTTTTCAACCATGAAATCATGATACATGTAAGGGAAAATGCTGATACTTTCACCGGGCGTAAGGCGAACCTGCGTTCCTGCCGGCACGTAGTATTCACGGCCATCGGAAGAGATTTTGACATCCGTGTCGGCGAACTTTCCTGCCGGAGTCGAGTTATAAACGCGAATGAATACATTGCCGCCGCCGCGGTTTATAATATCCTCCATCTTTCCCCAATGAAAGTGCATGGGAGAGTATTGATCTTCCTTCAACATGAGTAATTTTTCTGCATAAGGTTTTTTGTACTTGTCACTCATCTTAACATTACCATTACGAATGGTTATAAGTGCGAAGCCAAGTTCATCGAATCTACCCTCACCATAGTCTGTAACATCCCAGCCCAGCATATTGTCTCGGATTTCATCATAGGCATGACCCTTATCCTTCCAGTCCTCAGGCTTCCAATTACAAAATGGCGGAAGCGCAAATCCATGCTTATTGATTAAGGCTTCCATTTCTTTGATTGCTTTGTTGATTTGAGATCTTTTCATTTTTGCTACCCCTTTCAAATATATATCATTTTTTCATCTCGATACCAAACATCTCTTTTTTCTATTGCGCATATATGATTGTCAGCATTGCGGCTTTAGCTGCACCTAC
>JAQSYD010000090.1 GCA_029256325.1 Clostridia bacterium | reverse complement strand
TTTATTGAAACTGTAGGTGTAGGGCAATCAGAAGTTGATATTGTAAAGCTTGCAGATACAGTAGTTATGGTAATGGTACCGGGGTTAGGCGATGATATTCAGGCAATAAAAGCCGGCATCATGGAGATAGGCGATGTTTTTGCGGTTAATAAATCCGACAGAGAAGGCGCCGAAAGAACAGCAACAGAAATTGAAATCATGCTGGACTTTAATAAAGGCTCTGATTTCCGACCTAAGGTAATTAATATCGTGGCAAGAGACAATGAAAAGGTTGACAAGCTATTGGAAGCAATAGAAGAACATTGGAATTATCTATGTAAGGACAGCAATTACCAAAGCCGTAAGAAAAACAATATTGAAACAGAAATTATAAGCCTTATAAATCAGTACATAATAACATCAATACAAAAAAATAATCAAACAAATCTTGTTCAATCAATGGTAGAAAAGGTTTTTGACAAACAAATGGATCCATACAGCGCTGCAATAGAAATTCTCCAAAAGGTTTCTTTAGCAAAAGAGCAGCAATAAGACAAGATAGACAATGATAGAAATAAAAGGTAAAATTGAATAGGCTGGGGGACTCTTTGATAATATATTAAAGAAGTCCCTATCAGTATGATAGGAGGTAACAGCGTGGTTAATAAGGTTGATCATATAGGTATCGCAGTAAGCAATCTGGAAGAATCCATAAAGTTCTATGAAGAAGTTCTGGGTCTTAAGCTGCATGGTACTGAAACAGTTGAAGAGCAAAAGGTTAAGGTTGCCTTTCTTCCGGTTGGAGATACAGAGGTAGAGCTTTTGGAAGCAACTTCACCTGATAGTCCAATAGCAAAGTTTATAGAAGCAAAGGGTCAAGGTGTGCAGCATATAGCCTTTAAGGTAGACAATATTGAAGAAGCCTTGGAGGAAATGAGAGCAAAGGGTATTAGACTTATAGACGAAAAGCCAAGATATGGTGCAGGCGGTGCGAAAATAGCATTCTTGCATCCTAAGAGCACAAATGGCGTTTTGATAGAACTCTGTGAAAGAAAATAGGGAGGTTTAAGCTATGTCAATTGATAAAATCAATGATTTGCGTTCCAGACTTGATAAAATACAAGCCGGCGGCGGAGAAAAAAGAATTGAAAAACAGCACAAGTCTGGGAAAATGACTGCAAGAGAAAGAATCAATATGCTTATGGATGAAGGCAGCTTTGTAGAAATAGATGCTTTTATGAAGCATAGATGTACAGAATTCGGCATGGAGAAGGAAGAGACTCCGGCAGAAGGTGTAGTTACAGGGTATGGTACAGTAGATGGCAGATTGGTATATGTTTATGCTCAGGATTTTACAGTATCAGGTGGATCATTAGGTGAGATGCATGCCAAGAAAATCTGCAAAGTATTGGATTTAGCATTAAAAATGGGCGCACCGGTAGTAGGAATCAATGATTCCGGCGGAGCAAGAATACAAGAAGGTGTTGATGCACTTTCAGGTTATGGTCAAATTTTCTACAGAAATACAATGGCATCAGGCGTTGTTCCGCAAATATCCGTTATTATGGGACCATGTGCAGGCGGAGCGGTTTATTCACCTGCCCTGACTGATTTCATATTTATGGTAGACAAAACCAGTCAAATGTTTATAACAGGACCTCAGGTTATAAAGGCAGTAACAGGGGAAGAAGTTAGCGCAGAAGCTTTGGGCGGAGGTATGACTCACAATAGTACAAGTGGTGTTGCACACTTCTTAAGCCAAAATGAAGAAGCTTGTATTGCTGATATAAAGAAATTATTGAGCTTCCTGCCATCAAATAACATGGAGACAGCTCCGATATTTGATTCACAGGACGATGCAAATAGATTGGAAGAGAATTTAAATACAATTATCCCTGAAAGCTCAAACAAGGCATATGACATGAAGGACATTATCAGAACTGTTGTAGATAATGGTGACTTCTTTGAAGTACAGCCTTATTATGCACAAAATATCATAACCGGCTTTGCAAGGCTAAATGGTGCAAGCATAGGTATCATTGCAAACCAACCAAAGGTATTGGCAGGATGCTTGGATATCAATGCTTCTGACAAAGCAGGCAGATTTATCAGAACTTGCGATGCTTTTAATGTACCAATACTTAACCTTATTGACGTACCTGGCTTCCTTCCTGGAACAACTCAAGAGTACGGCGGTATCATAAGACATGGTGCAAAAATGCTTTATGCTTACTCTGAGGCAACTGTGCCTATCGTAAACGTAATCACAAGAAAAGCATATGGCGGAGCTTATTTGGCAATGTGCAGCAAGGACCTAGGTGCTGACATGGTATTTGCATGGCCACAAGCTGAGATCGCAGTTATGGGACCAGAGGGTGCAGCAAACATCATTTTTAAGAGAGATATTGAAAATGCAGAAAATCCTGCAGCAGCTCGTGCAGATAAAATACAGGATTATAAGGATAGATTTGCTACTCCATACATTGCAGCAAGCAGAGGCTATGTAGATGACGTTATAGAGCCTTCTACAACAAGACAAAGACTGGCGAGCAAAAGGGAAACAAGACCTTCCAAAAAACACGGCAATTTGCCAGTTTAACAGCGGGGTGATGAAATGGATCCTATTTTATATGGTTTAATAGTTACTCTGTTTGGCGTGAGTATAGTATTTCTGGTATTGATGGGACTATGGGGAATTCTCGCAATGATGAGACCATTATTTGCTGGAAAGAAAACACAAGCACCTCAAGCTGCGATGAAGAGCAGTATAAACCCAGTAGTTGCAGAAATTACAGCAACCAGTGCTGAAACAGAGGAAATGGATGCAGATGAGATTTTGGCAGTTATTACAGCGGCCATAAGCGCTTGCATGGGAAGTCAAAGCAATCTAATTGTAAGAAGAATTACCAGAGTTGGAGATCATACTCCGGTATGGAGTCAAATTGGCAGACATGAGCAAATGCTCAACAGATTATAAGGAGGATTGAACGATGAGAAAGTTTAGAATAAATGTAAATGGCAAGTCTTATGATGTTGAAGTAGAAGAGGTAAAAGATGGTGTGGTTTCAGCACCAGTTGTATCAGCGGCAGCGCCAGCTCCTGCACCAAAGGCAGCGGCACCAAGCCCAGCTCCTGCACCAAAAGCAGCAGCACCAAGCCCAGCAGCCCCTGTTTCTGTACCTGCAGGAGCAGCATCTGTAACAGCCCCAATGCCTGGTACAATATTAAGCGTTAATGTAAAAGCAGGAGATGCAGTTAAAAAGGGTCAAGTGCTTTGCATATTGGAAGCAATGAAAATGGAGAATGAAATTATGTCAGGAACAGATGGTACAGTTGCATCTGTAGCAGTTAGCGCAGGAGATTCAGTGAATACAGGACAGGTATTGTTTGTAATGGGCTAACAAATAATTGATTGGGGGTCTATAAATGTCATTTATCTATGAAGAGTTGATAGAACTATATAAAAGTACAGGCTTTGCTGTTATTACATGGCAACAGGGCGTAATGCTCGCGCTATCGTGCTTATTGTTATACTTAGCCCTGAAAAAAGGCTTTGAGCCATTGCTGCTGGTACCTATTGCTTTTGGTATGCTATTAGCAAATCTGCCTGCAGCAGGATTAATGGATGGACCTACATATGTGACAGTGGATGGGATCACTAAAATGAAAGATCCCGGTGGGCTTTTGCATTGGCTTTACCAAGGAGTCAAACTGGGAATCTACCCACCGTTGATTTTCTTCGGCGTAGGAGCAATGACAGATTTTGCACCACTAATAGCAAATCCTAAAAGTATTCTTTTAGGAGCTGCAGCACAACTTGGAATTTTTACAACATTTGTAGGAGCACTGCTGCTTGATAAGCTTCCGTTTTTGGATTTTACCTTAAAGCAGGCGGGTTCCATCGGTATAATAGGTGGAGCAGATGGACCAACGGCGATATTTTTGGCTTCTAAGCTTGCACCTGAATTGTTGGGTCCTATAGCTGTAGCGGCATACTCATATATGGCATTAGTTCCTCTAATACAGCCACCTATCATGAGAGCATTGACTACAAAAAAGGAAAGAGAAGTAGTCATGGCACAGCTGAGAACTGTATCAAGAACAGAGAGAATCGTGTTCCCTATTATGGTTACACTAGTCGTTTCATTGGTACTTCCTTCAGCAGCAATATTGGTGGGCATGCTGATGTTTGGTAATCTTATTAGAGAAGCTGTTGATCTGCAAAGTGTATTAAATAGGTTGTCCAAGACAGCACAGAATGAATTAATGAATATCGTGGTAATTTTCCTAGGTATTACAGTTGGAGCAACAGCCAACGGGGAATTATTTTTAAAGCCTCAAACACTTGCTATCATTGTACTTGGATTGCTGGCATTTTCAATGGGTACAGCAGGAGGAGTAGTGTTTGGCAAGCTCATGTATAAACTAAGCGGTGGTAAAGTAAATCCATTGATTGGATCAGCGGGGGTATCTGCAGTGCCAATGGCGGCAAGGGTATCACAGAAGGTTGGACAGGAATATAATCCTAACAATTATCTGTTAATGCATGCCATGGGACCAAACGTAGCAGGGGTTATCGGCTCTGCTGTAGCAGCAGGCGTATTGCTTTCCATGCTGGGATAAAATTATAATGATCAAAAGGCGGCTGCCAATTGCAGCTGTCTTTTTTTGCTAAATTATCAATAAAAGTTGAAATTTTTATAAAAAGTATTATTATATAGTAGTGGACCTTTTGGAAGTTTAGTAAAAGGGCATATTAAGGGGATAATACCATGAAAGAAAAAATATTAAAGGAACTGAAAAGCCGGGCAGGGCAGTATATATCCGGCGAAGAAATAAGCAATGGGCTTAAGGTTTCTAGAACAGCGGTTTGGAAATATATCAATCAATTGAAGAATATGGGCTACGTCATAGAGTCTCAGACGAACAAAGGCTATAGGCTCGTTACAAGTCCAGATAGCCTAATGCCGCAAGAAATAAAGGAAAATCTTCATACGAATTTTATAGGTCAGCACATTCAATTTCTTGAAGAGGTAGACTCAACAAACCTTTATGCGAAGAGATTGGCTGAAAACAGTTTTGAGGATGGCACCGTTATCATAGCAGAGGAGCAGCTGAAGGGGAAAGGCAGAATGGGAAGAGATTGGGTATCTCCTAAAGGGAAGGGCATATGGATGACCTTGATGCTAAAACCGAAGATAAGTCCGGCTGATGCGGCTAAAATCACCTTGTTGGCAGCTTGTGCAGTATGTAGATCTATAGAGGAGATCGGCGGAGTTTACCCTAAAATAAAATGGCCGAATGACATCGTGTTGAATGGAAAGAAGCTTTGTGGGATACTTACAGAAATGAGCGTAGAGCTGGATGAAATAAATTATCTTATTGTTGGTATCGGAGTCAATGTCAACTTAGAGCCGGAGGATCTTCCTAAGCAAATTTTAGATATTGCAACCTCAATACAAATAGAAAAGGGCAGCAGTATCATAAGGAAGGAATTAGCCGCGGCTATTATGAACAATTTTGAAAGCTATTACAGTACCTTTATCAGTAAGGGAAGTATTAAAGATTATATAAATGAATACAAAGAAAAGTCAGCAATCTTGGGCAAGGAAGTCAGAGTAACCAGCAGTTCCTTGGAGCTTCAAGGGACTGTAGCTGATATATCAGAGGAAGGACAGCTGCTGTTGAGGCTGGAAGATGGCAGTATAAGGGAAATCATATCGGGAGAAGTATCTGTAAGAAGTTTAAAAGGATATATAAGTTAAGGAAGGATGAAAAAGATGATATTAGTTTTTGATGTTGGAAATACCAATATAGTACTTGGGGCATATAAGGAAGACAAGCTGATGGACTTTTGGAGGGTGTCTACAGACACGCAAAAAACTGCGGATGAGTACGGCATTATAATTAAACATATGTTTGTTCATCAAGGCTACAATATTGATGATGTAGAAGCTGTAATAATTTCTTCCGTTGTACCTCCGATTATGTATACTTTAGAGCATATGGCCAGAAAATACTTTAAAAGAGAGCCATTGGTAATCGGTCCTGGCATTAAGACCGGGATGAATATTAAATATGATAATCCAAAAGAGGTTGGCGCAGACAGAATTGTAAATGCAGTTGCTGGCTATGAGCTATACGGCGGACCGCTTATTATCGTGGATTTTGGTACTGCTACAACCTACTGTGCAATTTCTAAGAGTGGTGAATATCTGGGAGGTGCAATTTCTCCGGGAATCAGAATATCGATGGATGCACTATACCAACGTACAGCAAAGCTTCCAAGGGTGGAGCTTGTAAAGCCTGATACTGTAATATGTAAAAATACTATAAGCAGCATACAATCCGGCGTAATCTATGGATATGTGGGTCAGGTGGATTATATCGTACGCAGAATGAAAAAGGAATTAGGGGCAGAAAATGCAAAAGTAATTGCTACCGGAGGCCTTTCAAAACTGATTGCCACTGAATCTGAAACCATTGATGTGGTTAATGGGCTTTTGACCTTAGAGGGCTTGAGAATCATATACGAAAGAAATAAATAGTTTCTTTAATACTATATGGAGCACAAACGCTTTGCATAAGGAATAATTTGCTGGAGTAAGGCTTCGTATGCCCAAGAGGAATACCTCTGAAGAAGATTGCTTTGTCCTGCTCCAACGCTACATCCATCAAAGCAAGGCTTCTGATGCTTTTGAAGCCGTTGGAAGCAAATTCGTTCCTTATAGCAAAGAATATTACCCTACATGATAAATACAAATAATCCTAAACAGAGGTTGTTAGAATGAAAATTGGAAATATAGAGCTTGCAAACAATGTGTTTCTTGCACCTATGGCTGGAGTTACAGATATGGCATACAGAGCCATATGCAAACAGTTTGGTTGTGGATTGACTTACACAGAAATGGTCAGCGCCAAGGGCATGTACTATAAAAGTGAAAACACCAGAGAGCTTATGGCATTAGCTCCGGAGGAACAGCCTGCAGCCATCCAGATATTTGGCAGTGACGCAGATATTCTGGCAGGAATTGCCGCTGAAGTGCAAGCAGCAGGAGCGGATATCATAGATATCAATATGGGTTGTCCCACACCTAAGATCGTGAAAAATGGAGACGGCAGTGCACTCATGCTAAAGCCTGAGCTGGTAGCAGAGATTGTAAAAAAGGTGGCAGCAGCTGTTACTGTTCCTGTCACTGTTAAGATTCGTAAGGGTTGGGATGAGCATCATATCAATGCGGTAGAAATAGCTCAAGTGGCAGAGCAAAATGGAGCCAAAGCCGTTACAGTGCATGGCAGAACAAGAGAGCAATTTTACTCCGGTCAAGCAGATTGGGAGATCATTAAGAAGGTTAAGCAAGCAGTCGGAATACCTGTGATTGGTAATGGAGATGTTGTTTCGCCTGAAACAGCTGATAAAATGCTGGAGCTGACTGGCTGTGACGGGATTATGATTGGCAGAGGAGCGGAAGGGAATCCATGGATTTTTAAGCGTATCATAGAGTATTTAAAAAGCGGCAATATAATACCGGAACCAAGCTATGAAGAAAAGGTAGAAATGGCAATATTTCATTTGGAAAAGACCATTGAGCAGAAGGGCGAAGCCATTGGGGTGAAGGAAATGCGCAAGCATCTGGCATGGTATCTTAAGGGTATGCCTGGCTCAAGCATAATAAAAACTGAGGTTTTTAAGCTGGATAAGGTGGAAGATGTAAAAAAATTGCTGCAAGTTTATTTGAATAAACTATCGTAGAAAGAAACATTCGTGTTAACTCATAGAAAGACTTGTTTAACATATAAAACAGGTCTTCTTTTTTTTGTTGTACTATTGCTGTTTTAGCATTAAAATATAATTGAGTACATGATTGTGCACAAAAAACTTCGAAGTGATAGAGTAGGGGTACGATATGAATTTTATAAGAATTGGTGATAAGGTTATAAGTCGAAAAAAGATTGATAAAGAAATAGATGAAATAATTAAACTTCGTGCATTAGGGCTGTCTCAGTCTGATGTAGGTGAAAAAATGAATATTGAAAGAACCTTCATTTCCAGACTGGAGGGATTGGGAGAAATTCGAAAAGGACAGAGTATTGCAGCAGTTGGATTTCCAATTAAGAACAAACAGGAAGTAGAAAAGGTTCTCAGAGAATATGGCGTAGAATACAGCTTTTTAATGTCAGAGGAGGAGCGAAATAACTTTGTAAATCAGAGCAATGGACAGCAGCTGATCAATTATTTGATGGAGCTGATTAACAAATTTAGAGGCTTTGATACCGTGATCGTTATGGCTTCCGACTATAGAAACATATTGTGAGTGTAAGCATTGGTTCCTCCAAAAGAGATCATAGGACTCAGCTGGAGATACTGGGAGAAACTTATATTGTTGAAAGAAAGGGCACAGACGGAGATATAAAAAAAGCCATTGCTCTTGTAGAGGAGTTGGACGGCAATATAGACGCCTTTGGGATGGGTGGCATTGACGTTTATCTGAATGCAGGAAAAAACAGATATCAGATAAAAGACGCAATGCCAATAAAAGCAGCAGCACAGAAAACGCCTATGGTGGATGGCTCGGGACTTAAAATATCCCTCGAAAAGCAAGTCGCTCATTACATAAATGATAATATTGAGAGTCTGAAAAATAAAAAGGCATTTATATTGCCTGCTATAGATCGTTATGCTATGGCAGAAGGCTTTGAAGAGGTAGGCTGTGAATTAACCTTGGGGGACTTAATGGTTGTTTTGGGGATAGGTCTGCCGCTTAAATCCCTGCGCGGCTTGGATAGATTAGCGAAGGTAGTTGCGCCAATAGCTTGTAGATTGCCTTTTGAAATGCTATACCCAACAGGAAAAGAGCAAAACAAAGATACAACAAAAGCAGGTAAATTTGATAAATTTTTTGAGGAAAATGACATCATTGCAGGAGATTTCCATTATATTAAGCAGTATATGCCGCAAATAATGGACAATAAAATCATAGTTACAAATACCGTTACAAAGGAAGACATTGAGTGGCTGAGAGATAGTGGAGTCAGATTGTTGGTTACCTCAACGCCGGACTTGGAAGGCAGATCCTTTGGAACTAATGTCATAGAAGCTTTATTGGTTGCCTTTATAGGTAAGCCTGTTGATGATATAAGCAGCCAAGACTATTTGGATGCCTTGGAAAAGATTGATTTCAAACCTAGGGTAGAATATCTGCAAGACAATATCTTTAAAGCAGTCATAAATAAATAAGGTATATAAAACAGCTTCAAATAATATTAATAATTTAAGACAACATGTCTTAATTCATTATTTGGAGTGTTTTTTTATGCAATCAAATAACTATGCCGGGATCATTACATATAGAGAAACCAAAATGCCTCAGCTTCTATCCTTGCTTGCACAGCCAAACCTGGCGGACAGTATTATAATAGAAGATGGAGTACAGTGTATAAATATATTCTTATTTGATTGCCCTGTAAATGGAGGTAAGGTAGACAAAAAACGGTATAGACTTTTAAGAGAACTGGTAGATAAAAATAAAGTTAAGTTTTTGGTAGAGCGCTTTGAGACAAAGGTGCAAAGTAATGTTTCACCGAAGAAAAATGAAATCCACTATTCACAGCTGCTTCCGGAGATACGAGCTATTAAGCAATTAGCTGCTTTTATCAAAGTAAGCCAAGATCGTCAGGAAAACCTTTTGGAGGGTGATATTGGTTTTATAATGGGCCGCATTGACAGCTTAATGATTGATCTATTATCAGAAGAGGCTTCTAATGTGATGTTATATGAAGAGGCGACTATAACAGAGCAGATAAAACACACGCTGCATAATCACTTTATGGAGAAGAAAGGAGTCTCCATTGTTTTTACAAAGGATATAAGGAGTATTATAAAACAATCAACCACACTAGGTATAGATGAATTCATTGATTTGAGTGCGTATAAGGAACTGCTGAATAATAAGGTGATCATCGGCAAAAGTAAAGATAGTGGGATAAAATCCATAACCAATATTGTTCTATGGAGCGAGGCATTGAAGACACATAAATCTGACAGCATACCACTAAAATATAATGATGAAATTTTAGCAATAATGAGGTATTATAATATAAATCTGGATATACTAGATTTTATCAAAAGACTTCCATATATTTATTTTGATCATTAGAAAGTTTGTGGAACGATTTAACAATTTTATATACTCTTGACATTGACTTATTACTATTTTATAATTAACGAATAAGTGAAACATATGCAGGCACCGTACAAATTTGAAGGTGCTTGTTTGTTTAAAAAAGTCTTTAAAAGGGGAGTCTTTTGGAAATAGTTCCCCGAATAAAAAAGACAATAGCACATATATTATCAGTAACAATTGCATAGGTTCTTTATATGATTTATTGCTTGCTGATAATGTCTTAACAAATGCATAATATTGATTTTGTTTAATAGTATTATAATGCAGCAAATGGATATGTATTATATAATTATAAAAGCAACAAATATGCAAAAACTAAACTATTAGGAGGCGTGCAACAGTGAGTAAGCAAAACATTTTGACTCTAGAGGGTTTGACAAAGCTGGAAGACGAATTAAATTCACTAAAGAATAAAAGGACAGATGTTGCTGATAGAATAAAACAAGCTCTCGCTTTTGGAGATATTTCTGAGAATGCAGAGTATGATGAAGCTAAAAAAGAACAAGCATTTGTAGAAGGAAGAATAATTCAAATTGAAAATATACTGAGAACAGCAAAGGTTATTGACGAAGAGGATATTCAGACAGATATGGTAAGTGTTGGCTCAAAGGTGTTGCTAAAAGATATAGAGTTTGGGGATGAAGTAGAATATACAATTGTTGGCTCAGCTGAAGCAGATCCAATAAATCTAAAAATATCTAATGAATCTCCTGTAGGCAAGGCATTAGTAGGCAAAGTTCCAGGGGATACTGTTGAAATTGCTGTGCCGGACGGAATTATAAAATATGAAATACTTCAGATAAATAAGTAGGGGGAGAATTGCATGACAAATGAAGAACTAAATCTAAGCGAACAGCAGAGGATTAGAAGGGAAAAGCTGGAGCATCTTAAAAGCATAGGCAAAAACCCTTTTGAAGTGCTTAAGTATGATGTTACTCATCATTCCGATGAGATTTTAAATAATTTTGAGGAATTGGATGGCAAGGATGTATCAGTTGCTGGCAGAATAATGTCTTTCAGAGACATGGGCAAGGCATCTTTTTGTCATGTTCAAGATAGAAATGGGAAAATTCAAATCTATGTAAAGGCTGATGAAATAGGTGAAGAGGCATATGAACTGTTTAAAACCTATGATTTAGGAGACATTGTTGGCTTAAAGGGCTTTGCCTTTAGGACAAAAAGAGGAGAAATTTCCGTTCACGTAAAGGAAATCCAGCTTCTATGCAAATCCTTACAGCCATTGCCAGAAAAATGGCACGGCTTAAAGGATACTGATCTCAGATACAGACAGAGATATCTTGATCTTATCGTAAATCCGGAGGTTAAAGATACCTTTATAAAGAGAACAAAAATTATAAAAGCAATCAGAAGGTTCTTAGATGACAGAGGCTTCTTAGAGGTTGAAACACCTATATTGGCAACTATTGCCAGCGGTGCGGCTGCAAGACCCTTCGAGACACACAGCAATGCTTTAGACATTGATTTGTTCCTTAGAATTGCAACGGAGCTTCCATTGAAGAGACTTATCGTAGGCGGCTTTGAAAGAGTTTATGATATGGGTAAAAACTTCAGAAATGAAGGAATAGATATCAGACATAATCCTGAATTCACAATGATAGAGCTATATCAAGCATATACAGATTACCATGGTATGATGGAACTTTTAGAAAGTCTATGTGAATATGTATGTACTGAAATTCATGGAACTACAAAGGCTACATATCAAGGCACAGAAATCGAGTTCAAGGCTCCGTGGAGAAGACTTACGATGAATGATGCCGTTAAGGAATACAGTGGAGTAGATTTCAGTCAGATAAAGACAGTGGAAGAGGCTAGAGAAATTGCAAAGAAGCTTCATGTAGAAGATGAGCTTAAGAAAGATCTTAAGGATTGCTCAAAGGGCGATATATTAAATGCAGCTTTTGAAAAATATGCCGAGGAGCACTTAATTCAACCTACATTTATCATCGATTATCCCGTTGAAATTTCACCACTTACAAAGAAGAAAAATGATGACCCGACTATGACAGAAAGATTTGAAGCTTTCATATACGGCAGAGAGGTTGGTAATGCGTACTCAGAGCTGAACGATCCAATCGACCAGCGCGAGCGTTTTGATCAACAAGCCAATGAAAGAGAATTAGGTGACGATGAAGCCTACGCATTAGATGAGGATTTCATGAATGCACTGGAAGTGGGAATGCCTCCAACAGGAGGTCTTGGAATAGGTATTGACCGTCTTATTATGTTCTTGACGGACTCCTACTCCATCAGAGATGTAATACTGTTCCCGACGATGAAGCCATTAGCGTAAAAAACAGCCCGCATGATTTGAATCATGCGGGTTTTTTATTTACGCTTCATAGGTTGAAAAAGTCATGTTGAAAAGGTAAAATCTATATAATATACCAATATCAAAAATGAGGTTGGGGTGAAGTGATGAGAGAAACGATTATGTCCATGATTGATGTAGCTATGGGCAAGGTAAAGGCACAGTTGGTTTTTAAAAACATCCATGT
This sequence comes from Clostridia bacterium, assembly GCA_029256325.1. Taxonomy (GTDB): domain Bacteria; phylum Bacillota; class Clostridia; order Lutisporales; family Lutisporaceae; genus GWB2-37-7. The sequence goes on along the minus strand of JAQSYD010000090.1, from coordinate 7,166 downwards.
GATTAATGTTTTTACAGAAGAAATATATAAAGCGGATGTTGCCATACATGATGGCTATATCGCAGGTATTGGAGAATATAGTGGTGCAGTTGAACTGGATATGGAGGGAAAGTATATTTGCCCGGGATTTATTGATGGACATGTACATATAGAGTCTTCTATGGTTACTCCTGCAGAGTTTGCGCGAGCTGTTATGCCGAAAGGTACAACCACCATAGTAGCTGACCCCCATGAGATTGCCAATGTCAAAGGTATAGCTGGAATAAAATATATTATTGAAGGGGCAGAAAATATACCCTTAGACATATTTATCATGCTTCCTTCCTGTGTGCCTGCGACTCCTTATGAAAATTCAGGAAGTGTCCTTAAAGCAGAAGATTTACTGGAACTTATCAATCATCCTAAGGTATTAGGCTTGGGTGAGTTGATGGATTTTACCAGTGTAATTACCTGTGAAAAGAACATCATCAATAAAATTGTATTGGCAAAAAACGCTCATAAAATGATGGATGGTCATGCGCCGGGAATAAGCGGTAAGGAACTGAATGCATATATACTGCCGGGAGTCAGGACAGAGCATGAATGCAGTACAGTGGAGGAAGCGGCAGAAAGACTGCGCCTCGGGATGTTCATTATGCTGAGGGAGGGTTCGGCTGCACAGAATGTTGCGAATTTACTGCCAGCAGTAAATAATGCAACCTTAAGCCGCTGCTTGTTCTGCACAGACGACAGGCATCCGGAGGATATATTAAATCAAGGTCATATAGACAACAATATCAGAATAGCTGTACAAAAGGGCTTTGATCCAATAAAGGCAATACAAATGGCAACCATCAATGCTGCCAGGTGCTATAATTTGCCTAATATTGGAGCTGTTGCACCAGGCTATAAGGCAAATGTTGTCATACTAAACGATCTTAATAAGATAGAAATATTTCAGGTTTATAAAAAGGGAAGATTGGTTGCGGAAAACGGAAAAGCCTTGTTTGACCTTCGAAGTATAAATGACTCCAGAATGAGGAATTCAGTTAACATAAAGAAAATAGAGGCAAAAAGTTTTGTCATGGAAAATATAGAAGGGCTGACAAATGTAATAGGTTTAATGCCTCATTCCTTGGTGACAAATAAGCTGAAGCTCCATGTGGTTAGCAAGGATGGAGAATATTTTGATGCAGATGGAAACAAGTTACTGAAGATTGCAGTAGTAGAAAGGCATCATCAAACAGGTAATATTGGTTTGGGACTGGTAAAGGGTATGGGTCTGCAAAAGGGGGCGATTGCTTCTACCGTAGCCCATGATTCGCATAATATTGTAGTCATTGGTGACAACGATGCGGATATGCTTTGTGCGGTAAATCACTTGCAGAGCATAGGAGGAGGCGTATGCATCGCTTCTCAAAGCCAGATAAAGCACTCCCTGGCATTGCCTATTGCGGGACTTATGAGCGATTTAAGCTTGGAAGAGGTTCATATTCAATTAAAAGTGATGCTGGATGCCGCTTATTCTATGGGTGTATCTAAGGAATATGAACCATTTATGACTTTAGCTTTTCTGGCACTGCCTGTAATACCGGAATTGAAGATTACAGATTTAGGCTTGTTTGATACTGTACAATATAAGTTTTGCCCATTAAGAGTACAGGGGTAGAGCAAAGATATGTTAAATAGAGTTGATATACTACAAAAGTTAAAAAATCTAAAGCTTCCCAAGGATCAATACTGTGTTATGACTGGTGCTGCCTTGGTATTGCATGGTGTAAAGGAAACTACCAGAGACATTGATATTGGATGCTCGGAGCGATTGTTTGACTTGCTTTTACAGCAGGGTTATCAATTAAAGCAATTGAAAAGCTTTGAGGGTATAATCATTGATGATTGTATTGAGATTTTCAGGAACTGGCAGGCAGAAAAGATCGTATATATTGAAGACACACCAGTTGCCGATATATGTTGTATAATGAGGTATAAGCAAAATCTTGCCAGAGAAAAAGATTTAAAAGATATAGAGCTTATACATGAATATTTAGAGGCAAAACAAAATTAGAATTGGAGAATAAATGCAAATGAAAAAGTTTATGATCATAACACTTGTTTTAGTAATGACAATAACAGCTGCTTCATGTAAAGCAAAAGCTGTAAGTGGAGTAGAGACAGTGTCTGAGACACCAAAACCGACACAAACAGAAGCGCAGAAGCTGCCAGAAGATAAGGTTGTTGAGGATACAATGAAGCTTGCATATGAAGGTAAAATGGATCATCTGCAAATAGGCGTGAATGACAGACTTAAAGAGGTTGTAGAAGCATTGGGAGAACCTATGGAATTGGCTCATTTTGAGGGCGCCTCTTATATAAGCTATGCCAATGTAAGCTTTATGTTGGATAAAATCGTAGATGACACCAGTGATGAGGCTAAGGTAACAGGAATGATAGTATCTGAAGGCTATGAGCTCTATGGAGTTAAAGTTGGCATGAAGCCGGAGGAGATTAAAAATATACTGGGAGCAGGTGAGCAGGAATATAAGGACGGCGAAGGCGAAGAAGAAATGTGGAAGCTGGAATACAACTGCGGAGACTACAAGCTTACATTCTTTTTCAATGACAACAACTCCCCAAGTACATCTGCTTATTTGAGCAAATTATAATGCAGAGAAAGGGAGCCGTAAAAATAAATAGGATTGGATTATCGGTACTTTTCGCTTATGTAGCTTTTATTTCATGGCGGCTATTCTTTTTTGCTTACAGTAATAATTACCGCGGACAAATGACAAGTTTAAGCTACAATTTAGTTCCTATGAAAACCATATCGAATTATTTGCTGCATAGCGGTCGTATAAGCTTTGATATATGGATATATAATCTAGCAGGCAATGTAGCCGCTTTTATGCCTTTGGGTTTTTTACTCCCCTTGTCTTTTAAGGGTTTTAGCGGTGGAAAAACAATGGCGGCATCATTTACTTTGATCCTATCGGCAGAAGTACTTCAGCTCGTAAGCCGCAGAGGAGTTTTTGATGTGGATGACCTCCTGCTGAATATGCTTGGAACAATGATAGGATACTGTATATACAAGCTTTTATGTATATTGTTTAAAGGTAGGAGGTAACGGTATTTTGAAAATCAAAGCATATACACTGAATGCCTTTACTCAAAGTATTGAAGGCGGAAACCCTGCAGGAGTTGTACTTCATGCAGAGGAATTAAACCACATGCAGATGCAGCGATTGGCGGGCACGATTGGTTTTTCGGAAACTGCTTTTGTGATGTCCTCTGATAAAGCAGATTTCAAGGTCAGATTCTTTACACCCAGTGTAGAGGTGGACTTATGTGGTCATGCAACGATTGCTGCCTTTAGTCTGCTGCTGCAAAAGGGAATGCTGCAAGGAGCAGAATTTACTCAAGAAACAAAAGCAGGTAGCCTGAAAATCAGGGTAAAGGGAAATATAATATATATGCAGCAGGCATTGCCACAATTTTTTGAGATAATAGAGGGAGAACAATTATTAAGCTGTTTGGGAATTGATAAAAATGATCTGGAGGATAAGCTGCCGATACAAGCGGTATCCACAGGTCTTAAGGATATATTTGTTCCACTTAAAAAAGAAGAAACCCTTAAAAATCTAAAACCGGATATGGATAAGATAGAAGCAATCAGCAAACGGTATGATGCTGTGGGCTTGCATGTATTTGCAGCCACGAATGAACCAGGTATAACAAGTATTTGCAGGAATTTTGCACCCCTGTATGGAATACCTGAAGAATCAGCTACCGGAACTTCTAATGGAGCTTTGGCCTGCTATCTTCATAAATATGGTGTTATAAAAGAGATAAATGAGGAAATATCTTTTAAGCAGGGGATTTATATGAATAAACCTTCTGTTATCAAAGCAAAGCTTATGATTAAAAATCACAAACTGGAAGAGATCTGGGTTGGAGGAGAAGCAGCGCTTCTAGGGGAAAATAGTTATTTAGTATAAATTTGCGAGGTTGAGATGAAAAGAAAGTATGCGAATCGACCCAATTGGAAAAGAGTTATATCAAGAAAGATGATTATGGAGAAGTTTGATAACCATCGTTTTAAAGGTTATGCTGTGTTGATACACATTGAAAAAGTTAGAGAAGCCCTATGGGTGGATTTAGGAGGCAAGAAGCAATGTGTCGTCGATAATGGTTATAGCTGGCTGACTCTTTTTCCGGAAAACCAGAGCTATGTAGTAACGGCCATGTTTAACAATCAAAATGAAATTGTTCAATGGTATATAGACATTTGTAAGGAACGAGGCTTTACTGACAAAGGCATACCTTGGTATGACGATTTATATTTAGATATTATTATTTCCTCGGATCTTCATATTTCCTTGATTGATGAAGACGATCTGGCTTTGGCCTTAGAACAGAATATTATTAATCAAGCAGATTTTGATTTTGCGTATCAAGAAGCAAATAAGCTGCTAAAGCAATTAAGGGAGAATGAATTAACAATATTAAAATACTCAGAAGAGATATATAGCATTCTTAGCAAGCGGTTGGAAGAACAAAAATAACAAAGGATGGTAAAGATATGAGCGGTATAAAAAAAGAACTGCTGGAGTGGGTCATTACGATTGCTGCAGCAGGAGCACTGGCATTTATAATTAATATATTCGGCGGATTTGCAGTGGTAGAAGGACCTTCCATGCTGCCTACGCTTAAAGATGGAGATATATTGGTGAGAGCCAGTTATTTAGGAAGTGCACCTAAGTATGGAGACATCATAGCATTTAAAACTGATATGGTGCATCCTTGGAAGGTATATAGAGTGTTAGGTGTCAAAAAGGCTTTGGTCAAGAGAGTCATTGGAGTTCAAGGAGACCATATAGTTGTCAAAGACGGAGCTGTATTTGTAAACGATGTACAATTGCAGGAGGAATATCTCAATGATGGGACTACCAATGGAGAAATTGATGAAGTGGTTCCCGAAGATCACATATTTGTAATGGGGGATAATCGGCTTAATAGCAATGACAGCAGAGGAACTGTTGGCTTTGTCAGCACTGAAGCCATCATCGGAAGAGTTGTTTTTAGAATTTTTCCATGGAACAGCATACAGAAAATGAAATAAGTTACACCCTGTGTCATCGGTAACAAATCGTGCACAGGGTGTTTTTTAGTATTTAGTATTATTTACTTATAGGCTATTTTAAAGTATAGTTTTGAGTTTTGTTTAGCTAAACATATGAATAATGCGCAATATTCTTTGCTATAAGGAATGATTTGTCTCCTCCAAGCTTCAATACACCAGAAGCCTTACTTTGAGGGCTGTAGCTTTGGAGTGCGACAAAGCAATCTTCTTCGAGGGTATTCCTATTGGGCAGGTGAAGCTTTCCTCTAACAAATATATCCTTGTGCAAAGTGTTCATTTATCATAATACATATCATCATAGAACTTTAACGTAGGCTATTTATAAACTAGGTTTAAAATAACTGTCTATAATAGCTTCTGCAGTTCTCTTGCATGCTTGTGCCTGAGAAGCAAGCATTAAAACTATAAGCAGCATTTGGACATCTTCATGATCTTTTTCTGATTTATGATCAGTTGCATCTGAAATTAAATCGGTCATTTCTTCAAGCATAGTATTGACGTTTTTCATACTATTTTCTTTAAAATTAAGGAAGGTATTATAAATATCCTTCACAAGATTTTCATTTTTGCTTTCAAGCTCAAAAAGGGGCTTGAACAGATCATGTATATCGCCAATAGATAACACTTGTTTTAGATAATAAATTAAAATAAGCTGTATCATCTGCTGTTTATTATATTTTTTATTTTTTGACGGTGTAAGAATCTTCGCTTTGGAATAATTATTAATCATGGTTTTAGTCAAAAGCTTATCTTTTTTTTCTCTTTTTTCGTTTCCTAGCTTATTATCGATAAAGGTTGTGACTTGATCCATGTATAAATCTATATCGGGAATATCGCTGACCTTTATTTCTCCGGAAGAGGCAAGCTGTTCAATTATCGTGTTCATACTATTAAAATTCATTCAATCACCCCATCTATATTATATAGTAATAAAAAAAAGGTAACAATATTTATAACACAATATCATTCTAAAGAAAAATTTAATTTTCGAGAAACATTATACTTGCGCATAAAACAATTATAGAGTAATATAATAACTATAAGAAGTAGTATTTAAAACTACATAGTGAAGCAAGTAAAAATATGAGATGTATGAGGTGTAGCTATGAAAATTAAAATGCGTGAACCTGTAAGTGGATTGACACATTTATTAGGTGTTGTACTTTCAGCGGTAGGATTGGTGCTTATGATATATTATGCTGTGTCAGAGGGAACAGTATGGCATATCGTATCCTTTTCCATATTTGGAGGCAGCTTAATATTGCTATATACAGCCAGTACGCTTTATCATTTGCTTTGCATATCTGATAAAGGTGTAAGAGTTCTTCGTAAAATTGATCATATGATGATTTACGTACTTATTGCAGGTACATATACGCCGCTTTGCTTGATTCCTTTAAGAGGAGGCTGGGGCTACACTCTTTTAACTACTATTTGGGGAATCGCAATAACAGGTATTATAATGAAGCTTTTATGGTTTGATGCTCCTAGGTGGCTATATACATTATTCTATTTAGGCATGGGCTGGTTGGTTGTAATTGCATTTTGGCCTATGTTAAAAACGATACCGGCAGGCGGAATTGCATGGCTGGTAGCGGGTGGTCTTTTATACACCATTGGGGCTGTTATATATGGAACGAAGTGGCCGCCGCTAAGATCTAAGGTTTTTGGTTTTCATGAAATATTTCACTTGTTTGTACTGTACGGAAGCTTCTGTCACTTTTGGCTTATGTTCAGGTATGTATTATATTTGAGGTAATGTAAATCGGCTGTAATTATTTGCGAAATAATTATAAAATTATGAATAATTTAATACAGTCATGCATATAAATAAGATTGGACTTGTTAGTTATCTAGATAAAGAAAAACTGAATATAAGCGACTTGTTTTTGAATAAAAAACGATAACAGCGAAATATCAGTATAAACTAGCACTTTACGAGTAACAAAATCCATGATATATTATATAAGCGCCGTGAGAAACGGCAGCAAACAAACAAATTAAAAAAGTTGTTGACATAATAACGTGAGACATGATAGAATGAAATTCC
>JAQSYD010000089.1 GCA_029256325.1 Clostridia bacterium | reverse complement strand
ATTAAGCTTGTCTACCTCGAATACTCTGAGTGAATCCTTTACACCCTTTTCTGCTGCCAGCATACCATATTTGTCAACTTCTTTTCTGTCCTTTTGTCCATGATGCAAGGACATGGGACCTCCTATACAGCCTCCCGAGCAAACCATTCCTTCAATAAAATTACCCTCCAGCTTGCCAACTCTGGCCATTTTAAGTGTTTTATCACACGCATCCACGCCATCACAGCATACAGGCTGAAAATCTGCTTCAATTTGATATTCCTCTATTACATGCTTGATTGCTTCTGTCAAGCCGCCGCTGCGGGCAAAAATTCTACCGAAGTAGGACGCATTGTTTAACTCCACCTCTTCACAGCTGGCTATATCAATTCCCATGGAATCAATCATGGCACATAGCTCTTCAAAGGTCAGTACATAATCTGTACTGCCTGCAACTGAACTATTTTTTGCCTCTGTTTTCTTTGCTACACAAGGACCGATAAACACTACCTTTGCAGAACCATCTGTTTGCTTTATCAGCCTAGAAACTGCAATCATAGGGGAAACAGAGGTAGATATATGCCCCTCCAACGTCGGATACTTCTTTTGCACAAAGGATACAAAAGAAGGACAACAAGAGCTGGTCATAAACCCCTTTTGGCTTACTGTTTCTGCAAATTCATGGGTTTCATGACTGGCTATCAAGTCTGCCCCTAATGCCGCCTCCACCACATCGTGAAAACCTAATTTTTTGATTGCACTGATTACTTGCCCTATTTTAGCAAAGGTAAACTGACTTGAAATTGCCGGTGCCACTACTGCATATATATTTCGCTTGCTTGCCTTTGCACTTTTTAGTTCATTTATTACATCAACGATTTGTGACTTATCCATAATTGCACCAAATGGACACTGATACACACAGGCACCGCATTGTATACACTTATCATAGTCTATTACTGCCTTTTTATTCTCGTCTATGGACAGCGCATCAACAGGACAGGCACGTCTGCAGGGTCTCATCACATCGGAAACAGCGTTATATGGACATGCAGCCTTGCATTTGCCGCATTCAATGCATTTTTGCTGGTTAATATATGCTCTTTGCCCCACATGGTAAATTGCATCTACAGGACAGGCTTCTGTGCATCTGTGAGCCAAACAGCCTCTACAAGCTTCTGTTATAGTAAACCTATAAATAGGGCATTCATCACATGCCGCTCCTATAACTTCAACAATATTAGGATTTCTTTTATCCCCGCCCATTGCCAGCTTTACGCGTTTTTTTGTAATTTCTCGTTCTTTATAGATGCAGCATCTGAATCTGGCCTTCGGACCCGGATCTACAATCTTTTGTATGGTTCTCTGCTTCTCTTGAAGGGTTCCTTCTATTGCAAGCTTAGAAACCTCTTTTAGTACCTCATATTTAACTAACTGAACATCCGTCTCAAATTTTCTCATCGTTATCTCTCCATAAATCTATATATATGTCAGCTTGACTTCCTTGCCTAATTGCTTCATCAGCATCGCCAACTCTTCTACGACCTTTCCCTTTATACTTAAATCGGAGGGAAAATCCGGGTTCTGGTGAGCAGGGTTCACAGCAGTACCAACCCAAAGATTCAAGTGCGTACAATCCTCAATCAGTAGCTTTGTAAGTTGGCTTGCACCATCCATTTGCTCAGATTTGGATATTGTATACACGCTTGGATTAAAAATAAAAGCCTTCATTTTATCAATTGTTTTACTTAGGGTAAGCACACCCTCTGTAACCAAATCAATACCTTTTATATAGGCTATTGGCGGTATTTCAGGATCTGGAAATTCCATACTTACATCTAATGCCTGTCCCAGTTCTCTAGAAACTATATTTGCTGCAGTTCCGCCGCACACAACCTTCCTGCCAATTCCCTGAACGAGTCTTTTAACCACGCTGCAATCTTCTTCAGGCTCCTTAGGTGGTCCTGTAAACAAGTCAATAACCTCAGGCCTTCTTAACTTTACAGTTACCACAGTAGCATCGTCACCTGCTTTGTAATCATAAAGATTCTGACATGCATCAATTAAAGCTTTGGAAATATTTTTTGCACATTTCTCCACTTTAGAAATTTGCCCAATATAATCAGCAACATTGCTCCACTGCCAGCCTAAATTTAGTATTGCTCCAACACCGGCGTGAACAACTCCATCACTTATTATAGTAAGAACATCGCCTTCTTGCAAGTGGAAATTGCTTTCCTTTAGCATTCTTCCATTGATTTCTACCTGCTTTTTATCAACTTCAGTAATCCTTTTATCCTTTACAAGTATCAAGGGCGGATTGTCATATTCTACAGAATATATCCTGCCATCCTTGTATATTTTTAATATTGTGAAGGTTGAATAAGCCAGCTTCCTGACATTACATACCGGCAGTGTATTTACAATAGTATCTACAGTTTCATGTATACTGGCTCCCTGACGCAGCATGGTACCCGCTATTTTAGAAGTCAAGGTTGCCAATATATTAGCCTTCACGCCGCTTCCCAGACCATCTGCCAGCACGATGATTATTCCATCCTCACCTTTAATGATTTCAACCTTGTCACCGCACAACTCTTCGCCGTGCTTATTTATACTATCAAAACCCACATCAATAAAACAACTCATACTATTCACCTGTCTCTTGCAGTGCAATCTCCTTTAGCTTGGTAAGCGTTACCTTGGTCTCAGCAGTCGTTTCTCCCAATAGACTGGCTATTTCCTGGGCAACACGCATTTGTTTCTCTATAACTCTTTGAGCTGCATCAATTGCATTTTCCTTTACTCTTTTTAATTCATCTCTTTGTTTTTCTTCTTTTGTAATGTTGCTCATGATTGATAAAATCATATTTTGCTTTTCCAAATATAAAATGTTCTGTAGCAGTACCACTCCATAATTTGGATAGGTTACCCTTTGTGCTAAGAGAGATTTCTTGCTGTCCCTCACAAATTTAAAGGGTTCTTCATCGATAATAATCGATATCGGCCGTTCCTTAATGAAATCTTCCTTTACACCAAAAACCATTTGTGCCTTTGGGTTTATTTCTTTTACATTCAGCTGCTCATCTATAATCAATATGATATTGGGACTATTCTCGAAAATCACATTGGTAACACTCTCTGCTTTTCCTCTCATATAGGGCAGGCACATGTTCATCTCTGCCATACCTTCAAATACAGCTTGTGCCTTCTCTCTGCATGTATTGTAACCGCAGCCGCCGCAGTTTAACTCGTCACTTGGCTCGTACTTTCCCATTCCCTCCAAGATTCCTTTTAAAGTTGAATCAGATGCAGGATTTTTCTTAATGGGACGGGCGATAAAGATCTTAGAAAAGTCAAGTTCAGTGGGAACAGGTCTGAGCTCCAACAAAGAACTGCTTCTCTTATTTATATATTCCTTCACTCTTTTTTGCCTTTTGTAATAATCCTTTTCATGTTTTGGCATACCCGGTCCATTGATGCAGCCACCTTTACATATATTGAGCTCTAAGCATACCCCTTTTATATTGCCATCTTCAATTGATTGAAGCACTTCCATACATTCAGCAATGCCATCTATGCGAAGCTTTTCATATTTCCGGTTGTCACCAAAACTATCAAGAACTCCTCCAAGGAGAGGAAAGGCTTGTCCCTTAAAGCAAGCTGCCGCTTCCAGCTCTATAGGACTTATGGAATCAATATCAATGGACTCTTCCTCCATCCACTTTGAAAGCTCTTCAAAGGTAAGTACTGCATCAATTGTACCTTTGTGCTGAAAACTAAGGGCTTCAATTTTCTTTGCAGTACAAGGTCCTATAAAAACCACATAGCTTTCATAGCCATAGGTTTGCTTTAATAGTTTACCATGGGCCAGCATCGGTGACACAACGGGTATTAAGCTATCCGTCAAGCTTGGATAATATGTGTCTACAAGATAATTTGCAGAGGGACAACATGTAGTTATGAGATTTTCATGTTTATTGCTATGAATTGCTTTGTCATATAGCTGAGCCACAATTTCTGCACCCGCTGCTGTTTCCTCCACCAGGCTAAAGCCTAAGCTTTTCAAGGCTGCTGCAAAGCTTCCTGGAGACTGCATATGAAAAGCACCAACAAAGGATGGTGCAATGCTGGCTATTACTCTTTTATTTTGTTGAATCGCAGCTTTTACATCTGCCAAGTCACTCTTTATGTTTCTTGCATCCTGTGGGCAAACCACCAAACATTGTCCACAGCCTATACACCTTTCTTCAACAATTCCTGCTTGATCGTTTTTAATTTTCACTGCCTTAACCTGACAGGTTCTTAAGCACTTATAGCAGTTTTTACAATTCGCTTTAGAAAAGTCCAGTAGATTCATCAGACTCCCTCCTCAGCCAATATAGCATTTAGAAAGCTTTCTACGCCTTCTTCATTTAAAGACTGAATTGCCTTATCATTTACTTTAACAGAAACAGCTTTGGTACATTCACCTAAACAAAATGCTGCTTTAACAGTGATCTGGCTGTCCAGTTTCTTTTCTCTAATAATATTCTGCAGTCTATTGATTACATTATATGAACCCTTTAAGTGACATGCACTTCCTATACATACTTGTATTATCGTCATTTGCTCCACCTCCATATTGTCAAAACCATGTTAAATTTTTGACAATTTTATGTTCATACTTGCTATTATAGCACTTTATTTTTTTTTAGAAAACCCTTTTTAGCAGCAAATAAGATATTTATCTAAACTGTTTATGCAATATCCTTTGCTCTTCATATCAATAACATGAATAAGCCCGGTTTTGAAAATACTAATGATGTTGTCACTAAAATTTTTTTAAAGGAGTTGTTTATTTATGTCCGATTGTTCATCCTGCTCAGCCAGCAGTTGTGAAGGCTGCGATAAAAAGGCTGCTGCGCCCGCTATGGAAAGACCTCATGAGCAGAGTAAAATAAAGAAAGTAGTTGCCATTGTCAGCGGCAAGGGCGGTGTAGGAAAATCAATGGTCACCTCTCTATTGGCTGTAACAATGCAGCGCAAGGGCTACAAGGTTGGCATTATGGATGCTGATATAACCGGTCCTTCCATCCCTAAGGTATTTGGGCTGGAGGAAAAAGCTTATAGCAATGAGCTAGGTGTTCTTCCTGTAGAAAGCTCAAAAGGGATTAAAATCATATCGTTGAATTTACTAATGGAAAACGAGGAAAGCCCCGTTATATGGCGTGGTCCAATTTTAGGCGGCATCGTAAAACAATTTTGGACCGATGTAATCTGGGGAGAATTAGATTATTTATTTATAGATATGCCTCCCGGTACCGGTGATGTACCTCTTACAGTTTATCAATCAATACCTCTGGATGGAATTGTTGTAGTCACACTTCCACAGGATTTGGTATCGCTGATCGTCAAAAAATCCTATAACATGGCAAAAACGATGAATATCCCCATCCTAGGTATCGTAGAAAACATGAGCTATATTACTTGTCCTCATTGTGGAGAAATCATTCATTTATTTGGCAGTACAAGTATTGAAAAATTAGCAGAAGAGCTCACCATCAAGGAACATGCAAGAATGCCTATAGATCCTGAGTTTACACAGCTTTGTGATATGGGGAAAATCGAAGAGTTTAATAAAGGCTACCTAGATGAGTTTGCAGAAAAAATGAATGGCGCAGTAAATATGCAATAGTGGACTATACCTTTTTAAATACTGGTCGTTGTTATAAATGCATAGGGTCTGCTATAATTGCATATTAAAAATAGTATGTAGTTGAACCGCTTTATTTGCTATAATAAAACTTAAGTATGCAATGTATAGGAGGTTATAATAATCTTGATGTGGTTTAGTGCGCTTAATCCTATTCTCCAGGCATTTTTAGCAACATGTTTTACGTGGTTTGTCACAGCTGCCGGAGCAGCTTTGGTATTCTTTTTCAAAAAAATAAACAAAAAAGTTTTAGATACGATGCTAGGTTTTGCGGCCGGTGTAATGATAGCTGCAAGCTTTTGGAGCTTGTTAGCCCCTGCAATAGAAATGGCTGAACAAACGAATACACCAGCCTGGATGCCTGCCCTGATAGGTTTTTTAGCAGGAGGATTTTTCCTTATGCTGGTAAACAAATTCTTACCTCACCTGCATATAGATTCTCCCAGCGGCAAGGCTTCGGGCATCAAGACAAATTGGCAGAGAAGTATACTCTTGGTGCTTGCAATAACACTTCATAATATACCTGAGGGTTTGGCTGTTGGTGTAGCATTTGGTGCTATTAGTGCAGGATTGCCTTCTGCTTCCTTGGCAGGTGCAATTGCATTGGCCATTGGTATTGGTCTTCAGAACTTTCCCGAGGGCGCTTCAGTTTCTATACCCTTACGACGAGAAGGTCTTTCAAGGCGTAAAAGCTTTTGGTATGGACAACTGTCTGGTATGGTGGAACCTATCGCAGGAATCATCGGAGCAGTAACGGTAGTTTATATGAAGTCTATGCTGCCTTATGCATTGTCCTTCGCTGCCGGTGCTATGATATTTGTTGTGGTAGAAGAACTTATACCGGAATCTCAGATAGATAAAAGTACGGATGCCGGAACGATTGGCGCCATATTAGGATTTGCAGTTATGATGCTACTAGACGTAGCCTTAGGTTAATTAAGATATTAAAAAGTTCGGAATTTCTCCGAACTTTTTTTAATTGAATTTATCTAGAAAATTTATACAAGTATTTTATTATTTAATACTTATAATACTAATATTGTTGAAGCTAATTATTAATAGATGATCCTTCCAAACAATTCTTAATGTTTATTTCTTATTTAATTATTTTGAAGGAGGTAGAATAATGAATTTACAAGCCATAGTAGACTTTTTAAACAGCATCATATGGAGCAATTTTTTGATTGGTTTATGTCTTATCACTGGAGTCTACTTTTCTTTTCTAACAAGATTTGTTCAAGTCAGACATATAAAAGGTATGGTTGGTCAACTGGTAGGAGGTAAAAGCTCCGATACTGGTGTATCTTCCTTTCAAGGTTTTGCAATGGCTCTTGGCGGTCGTGTAGGAACCGGGAACATTGCAGGTGTCGCAACAGCAATCGCTTTAGGTGGTCCCGGTGCACTATTCTGGATGTGGGCAATTGCGTTTTTAGGTGCAGGTTCGGCATACATAGAGTCTGCATTGGCTCAGGTATGGAAAGAAGAGCAAAATGGACAGTATGTAGGCGGTCCCGCTTATTACATTGAAAAAGGCATGGGACAAAAATGGTATGCTGTCATATTTGCAATCTCTGCAATTTTAGCATGTGGTATATTCTTACCCGGCGTACAGGCAAATAGTATCGCTACTTCTATCAACACAGCTTTTGGGATTCCGACTTGGATCACCGGTTTAGTGGTTGCTTTGCTGCTTGGCTTTATCATATTCGGCGGTGTCAGGCGTATAGGAAAGGCTGCAGAGCTTATCGTGCCTTTTATGGCCATCGCCTATATTCTGGTGTCACTCATCATAATCATATTGAATATCGGGCAGCTTCCTTCTGTTTTAGGACTGATATTCCGCTCTGCATTCGGTACTGATGCTGCATTTGGTGCAATCGTCGGTTCTGCAATCTCTTGGGGTGTCAAAAGAGGTATCTATTCCAATGAAGCCGGTCAAGGTACAGGACCAATCGCTGCAGCGGCAGCAGAGGTTTCTCATCCGGCAAAACAGGGTCTTGTTCAAGCCTTTTCAGTTTATGTGGATACTTTGTTCGTTTGTTCTGCAACTGGGTTTATGATTCTGATTACTGGCAAGTACAATACACTTAACCCAGCCGGCGGGTTCATCAGAGAAGGTTTGCCGGGCGTTGAGTATGGCCCTGCATTTACGCAGGAGGCCGTAAACTCATTAATCCCTGGCTTCGGTTCTGGCTTCGTTGCCATTGCGTTATTCTTTTTTGCATTTACCACATTATTGGCTTATGCATATTATGCAGAAGCCAATTTGGCATATTTATTCAAAAACAGCAAATTTGCAGCATTAATTGTTAAGGCAGTTCTTCTCCTTATGACCTTCTATAGTTCAATTAGAACTGCAGCATTGGCTTGGGGACTTGGGGACGTTGGCGTAGGTCTTATGGCATGGCTGAACATCATAGCTATCATCATACTGACGAAGCCGGGCTTAGCGACCCTTAGAGACTATGAATCGCAACTGAAGGCAGGTAAAGATCCTGTATTTGATCCCGCTAAGCTTGGTATCAAAAGGGCAGAGCTATGGACAAATAAGATCGCTAAAAAGTATACAAAATAATGATAGCTTCCATTTCAAAGAAGAAAAACCGTACTGCATGTACGGTTTTTCTTTTACTTAGTTGAAATTTTATATGCTTATAAAGTTGATTTACCTTCTTCCCAGTTTACAGGACATGGCTTGCCTTTTGTTAAAGCTGCCAATACTCTTAATATTTCATTAATGTTTCTGCCTACCAACAAATCATTTTCACTGGCATATCTTATTTTATGATCCGGGTCTATGATAAAGGTGCCCCTGTATGCAATGCCTGTTTCTTCATCCAATATTCCAAAGTTTCTTGATAAAGATTTTGTGTAGTCCGCTATTAACGGATAGTCAATTTGACCTATTTTCTCCAGCCAAGCCTTATGGGTGTATACACTGTCCGGATTTGCACCAATTACTTTTGCGCCAAACTTTTCAAAATCATTTAACCGACGGTTAAATTCAGGTACCTCAGTCTCTCATATGGGTGTGAAATCTAAGGGATAAAAAAACAACACAATCCACTTATCCTTGTAATCACCCATTGAAACCTTACCCATGGTACTTTCCAAGGTAAAGTCAGGAGCCTTCATTCCTACTTTAATCATATAACTACCTCCTATAAACACACTGAAGCTTATTTTATGTTTGTTCAGCCAGTTTCTTTTGATACTGCTGAGAAACATTTACGTAGTTAGGATCAATGTGTTCTTTATTCATATAAATTGACAAACTTATTATTTACATTGAAGGTAATTATATACTCATGCAGCTTAAACTTCTATAAATGCAGCTATCAAGCTGCATTCTTTATTCCCATTATTCTCTGCAATAACCGATAAACCATCCTGATAGCTAATGAGCAGTAAATCTCCCTCTTGCAATGCAGCAAGCTGCCCTCTCGCTGCTAGATTTATTTGTCCCTTATAGCAGTAGCATGCATAGAAGCTTTGTTTTTGATAGGACGGTTTTAGCTCGATTCTAAATTGCTGCCCTGCACAAGTATTCATTTGCTCCAAACGCCCCTTTACGCCCTCTTTTAACATCAAGTTAAAATCTCTAGCTTTGCCAAGACTCACGGTCTCCCATTCACCTTTGAAATGATCTTGTTCATACTGCTTCAAAATTACCGAATACTGTTCCTTATGCACCAGCTCTAACGCGCCGTCTAATACCATCAGTTGTCTATCAAATCCATGTAGTTTCGTAAAGCTTGATTCGTCAAGCTCTACGATAGCAGTGCTAAGTCTCCACAAGAAGTCTCTTGCAGTATAGTCGGATTCTTGAGGGTATATTGCAATTTGAGTTGTTGTACCACCACTCCAGTTGCTGGTTTGCTGCTGATCTTTTTTAATGATATGTAAATCAAACATGAATCTACCTCCAAATAATGATACTTTGATTTTACTTCAATATATAATCCTATACAACAAAAAAGAGCTCTGCATAGGACATGCAAAACTCTCTTTACAGCTTATTTACACATTTAGATAAGTACTTCCATCTAGAGGTATCAGCACCTGTAATGTTGGTGTACACAATATTGTTTGTGCCAGCCTGCCTAGCTTGCAGTTCATATATCCCAGGTCTAACCGGAATATAATCGGTTATTTCCTTGTATTCTACATCACTAAATAGCTTTGTCCCATTTGGAAGGGTAAAATCTACATTGGGAGCATTAGGTGATAAATGCGCAAATCTTATGAAGGTTTCATTGGGAAGTCGCTGTATCGGCGGCTCCTGCACTAGTGTCAATGCTATATCCGCCAGCATTCCCGTTGCTGCTACAGTAAATATGGATCTTGGTGGAATATTTACATTTGTATCAATTACAGGATTTACCTTTGTACCTGTTCTATAAGCCTTAATGTTATATAGCCCGCCTGCTAAAGGAATATATTGAGTAAACTCTTTGTATGTCACATCTCTGGCTGTCAAAACATTATTTACATAAACATCGACTCCTGGAGCATCGGGAGAAGCATGGAGAACCCTGATATAAGAATTCGTATGGGTTACTCTGTATTGTTTATTACAGACACACCCTTTTTGATTAACCACGAACAATCACCTCTTCATATAATTACAATACAATACATTTTATGAAATTATATGTTGAATCGTTACTGAAATCATGATGTACCATGCTTGGTTTTTTTAACTATTTACAATATCCTTAAATCCTTCTCCCAGTGTTTCATGGGCATTTACAATTGTCATAAAAGCTTTGCTGTCAATTTTCTTGACAAAATTCTTCAGCTTAACTACTTCTTTTCTTCCAATTGTAGTCGTAATAATCTGTTTGTCAGCATCCGTATAAGCACCTTTTGCTGAATAAACGGTTGCACCTCTACCCAGCTCATTTAGTATGAAGCCTTTAATCGCTTCAGGGCTTGCACTGATGATCATCACTTGCTTGCTGATATTCATACCCTCTATAACAGTATCAATGACAAATCCATTGATAACAACACCCAGAAGTGCGTACATTCCTGTCCTTGCATCAAAAGCTACGGCAGCCAGAAGTGTAATAAAGAAGTCGGATAACAATAAAGATTTTCCTATATCAATATGAAGATACTTATTGATAATTTTCGCTATGATGTCCGTACCGCCAGTGGAAGCATTCTGATTAAATATAATACCCATCCCGATGGCTGAAATCAGTATGCCAAAAATCAGTTCAATAAACATATCCCCTGTTATAGGGTTGTTTATTGGAAATACCTTCTCCAGCAGCCATATGAACCCTGACAAGCTCAAGCTTGAATAGATTGTTTTTGCGCCAAAGCCTGATCCCAAAACAATAAAAGCAACGATAAATAGAATAATATTCATCCCTAACATCATCAATCCAATGGGCAACCCCGGTGCAAAGCTCCCAATTACCATTGCAAGACCACTGACCCCTCCTGCTGCCAAATTGTTAGGTACTAGGAAATAATATATCCCCACAGCTACCAACACACTGCCTAACGTAATTAATATGTATTCTTTAATTTTATTCGTCATCATAAAACCTCCTTATGTCTGATTCTATTTTATCACAGTTCTAATTCCATACAAATGCCAAAACATCAATCAAATTTCAAGGGATGTATTCCCAAAAGCTTTTCTGCTGCATATATTGGTATAAATGATTATTTTTATTTCGCGAGCTATTTTATAGGAGGTTTTTATATGCAAAATGAGTGTATCAATGTGCCCATAAATGCAATTCTTGATGAAATGAGTGTATGGCTGCCTATACTTGCTGAACACCTAAAATTTCATCGAGGCGGTATCGATCCTAGCATAAAGCAGGACTGTATTTTTCAGAATCTGGATTTTTCAGCTAGGCAGATTGATTATTTAACCAATATGATCTTTTCTCCAAGCACAGCACCATCTGACATGAATAGAAATCCGGTAAAGACAATACTGCCTCAGGTTCTTGCAGTAAGTGACATTAAAAAATTTATGTATCAAGGCATTAAAAGCTGTGAGATTCTCTCAATCATTCCCTCTGAGCTGGCAGACCATATGAGAAGAGAAACCGACAGGTTTATAGGTATTATAGGAGGACCCAAATCCACTCGTAAGGATTTGGGCATCCCCGGTGGAGACAAAAAGGTTATAGGTGCTCCAAGATTGATGCTGGCTAGCTTAACAGGAAAAGAAAAGTTTACAGCTGTTGTGGAGGAGATTATGTTTTTCTCCCACATTAACGAAGAGCACTCTCACCATATTGCAATGACTTCAAAACCGGAGATTCAGGAGAAATATGCAAGAAAGGCAAAAGAGTTTGAGAAGCTATTTAAAGAAAATTTACAGAGAGCCAAATCTGTTGAGGATAGAGGCAAAGGTCTGGGAAGACTTATAGAAGATACCATTAAGCTCATGAAGGAATTCAAGCGTTTTGGCTTAATGCTTCTAAAGGGAGCTGAAAGCTGCGCATTACCTGAAGAGCAGACCAATGCTTGGCCATTAATGGATGATCATATTCTGAGAGAGGGAGACTACTTTGTTGAACTGCTCGAAATCGCTACGAAGTAGAACTCATTATAACAACCCTTTGCTTGACTATGCCAATTTCTTATAATCTTTAAAGCAAGTAAAAAGACAATTGCCTCTGCAATTGTCTTTTTACTTACAGGTTAATATTATTCAAATCCTTGAATATAATATAATACTATTTATTTTTGAGGTGATCACATGCTTTGTTCCACTGATAAAA
Source organism: Clostridia bacterium (assembly GCA_029256325.1). Taxonomy (GTDB): domain Bacteria; phylum Bacillota; class Clostridia; order Lutisporales; family Lutisporaceae; genus GWB2-37-7. The sequence continues at coordinate 14,155 of JAQSYD010000089.1, read as the reverse complement.
AATATCCTTTTGAAACGGTTCCATACACCATACAAGTCGGTGATAGCTTTTATAAAATAAGCAGAACCTATAATATCGCCTTAGATGATTTGCTGGAAGCTAATCCTCATCTAAATCCCGATGACATTAATATTGGAGAAATACTTTACATCCCTATATCTCAGCAAAGAATCGACCGTCCCGCTGGTACTGATATTTATACCATTAAAACTGCAGAATCCATTTATAAGCTAGCTCAAAGACTAAATATAAGTATAAATGTACTTTTAGAAGTAAATCGCAGCATTAACCCAGAAGCATTATTGCCGGGGCAGATCATCTATATACCCAAGCCGATGAACAAGTATGTGAACAAAGCATACAAAATAAGCTTGGAGTATCCACCCTTATGGGCAAAAGTAAATAGCCTGCACTACGCAGGAATTGATGGATTTTTCCGAATTTCAGTTTTTAAATCTGATAAAACCTTAGCGGACATTTGCAAAGCTGAGGCTTATCACAGGTTGAATCCTTACGGTTCCAATCCTGACATCATTATTACAACTGCAGCAGCGCTTAAAGCATACTTAGTCATACCTTCTGCAGATCAACCAAAGGAAATGAAAAAACAGGCTGCTTTGATATTAAAATACCCAAAGGTACTTGAAGTCGACAATAACACCTATAGCCATTTAATTTTGTGGACAGATTTAGAGCATTTAAATGACATAAAAAGCAGTTTAACCTATGAAGACAATATGCTTGCGTTGGAATGCACAAAATAAAACATGTATTTTATCCACAGATTTTGGCAATAATCAAGCTGAAATATTTTATAATTCTGGGGTGATATATTGAATCATAAAAGAATTCTTAAATGGGAAATCATAGGGTTTTTCATCATTTCACTGGTTGGCTCAGCTTTTCACTTCTGCTATGAGTGGAGCGGATTTCTCAAGCCCTTAGCATTATTCTGCGCTGTAAATGAAAGCGTATGGGAGCATGTCAAGATGGGCTTTTGGCCAGCCGTATTCTACGCTATTGCAGAGTACTTTGCTTTCGGGAAAAACAAGAAAAACTTTTTAGCTGCAAAAACAGGCGCCTTATACATGATTCCTATCATCATCATTGTAGTTTATTATTTGCTGGAAGCCATATTAGGCAAGCATGCTGTTTGGATAGACATCACATTATTTATTGCAGCGATACTCCTTTCACAATGGTTTAGCTATAAAGTGATTACAAGCTATAAGGATTATAGTCGCTATAATGTACTTTCCTATATATTGCTTATTTTAATCGTAATTGCCTTTAGCTTATTCACCTTTTTCCCTCCTCATATGGAGCTTTTTAAGGATCCGCCCACGGGTGGATATGGTATTATAAACGAAAAAAAATAGCATCTATATGTTTTGCACTATACAATTAACATTTAACTCATATAGTGCAAAACATTTTCCGCTATTTATATGTTGTAAAAAATACAGCTTTGATAATACGAAAGCAGATGTCCCTACTGATTTCGTATTATTAATTTTTTTACAACATATCTAATTAGATGCTACTTTTTTATATAAGGCTGCTGCTATTACATCCCATATTCCAGGCTTTTCAAAGCCCAGCTTCCAAGATGCCACCCCAGCTAAACTATACTTATTAGCTAGCTCAACTCTAAGTTTAATGGAGTTTTCATCCTCCAGCCATATCTTATAGGTAGCTTCACCCTTTTTATAGGTTGCAAAATACTGTCCACTCACTGTATCCCACGTCTTTACCGCTTTGTTTTCAGCAATTAATTGCTCTGCATATTCCATGGATACAGCCTTTGAGGTCACTACAAGTTTATTGTTTGCATCATATACTTCCTGCCAAACTCTAGTATAGAAAGGCATCCCCAATATCAGCTTTTCCTTTGGCACCTCTAACAGCACCTTTTTCAAACTGTCCTCTACCCATTTCAGCTGTGATACAGAACCGCTGATAGGACTGCCAACCCAATGCTGATCATACGCCATCAATGCAATATAATCTGAAACTTGGGCTAAGGCTTTTCTATCATAGCACTCTGACCAGTTGGAATTACTTATTATAACTGTTACATCAACAGAAAGAATAATTCCCAATTCCTTGGTTTTTTGATAAAGCTCCTTTACAAACAATGTAAATAGGTCCTTATCCTTTGTGTACATGTTTTCAAAATCCACATTGATGCCGTCTAATTTGTAATCCTTTGCGTATTGAATCAGTTTATTTACTGCTTTTTCTCTACTGGCAGGATTAGCAAGCATCTGGGCAGTCATGTCTTTATTAAAATCATTTGTTACTAAAGCCCAAACCTGGTAGCCGTTTTTATGTGCCCAGTTTGAATATTTTACATCGGCAATGCTTCTAATATCTCCACTTCCATTGCTCAACACAAACCACGTTGGCGACATCACATTTAAGCCCTCAAGCTTAGCTACATTTGACATATCAGGCGTGCTTTGGCTCAAAAACTGCCATGCAAGATTTATTTTTTCTGTCTGCTCTATGACATTTGTTCTGCTATAAGTAGCATTAGAATTGTATACCATCCAGTATCCGTCAGACTTTTTTAAATATAAGTTGCGATTCACATTGTATTCCCTACTAACCCCATCCTCTGTGGAATAGTTCAGCTTATAGCTTAAGGAAACTTCACTTAAATACTTTGTAAGTATTGTCACACTTACATTCATATCCTCAATATTTCTGCTTAGATTGATGCCTTGCTGCTCAAAGCTTGAAATAATCTTATTACGCAAATCGTTTTGTTTATATTCCTTACCTATTGAATAAAGCATCAAATCACTGCTATTCAAGATTCCTTGATTTGGATTTGTCATGCTGCTTTTTTCATAGTTCTCTGCAAAAGTCCGCAACCTATCGATCTCGTCATTATCCATGCCGTAATTTACATCTAAAATTCTTTGAATAATAACAGCTGCTTCTGCTCTTGATGCACCTGCATAAGGACGGAAGGTTCCATCCGGAAGCCCTCTTATAATACCAAGTCCCGTCACGATATGGATGCTGTCCATGTATTTATAATCAGTCCTTAAATCCTTAAAGCTTTTAGCTGCGATTGTCTGAGGAATATCTTTGACAACCGCTGCAGCAATTACCGCCATTTCTTCCCTTGTAATAACCTTTGTCGGATTTAGATTGTTTTCATCAAATATGTCTATGATACCGGAAGCTTTGGCTGCTTGGATATATTGAAAGCTCCAATGATTTGTGCTGATATCCTCATAGTATTGTCCATAAGTATTTGTCAAAGGTAGGTTTATTGCTCTGACAAGCATTACTATATATTCATCTCTAGTCAAGGTTTTATCTGGCTTCATAGTTCCATCGACAAAGCCTGTAAGAATTTCCATATAGCTTAGCTTGTACATTCCGCCTTTTGCCCAATGCTTTTCAATATCTCTATAGCTATAGCTCATATCTTGAACATTTATTAACCGTTCATTTTGCATAAGCTTGTCCACAGGAGAAATATCAGCATATAAAGGGACATTGATATTACTAAAATTGGTTGCTATCATTGCTATTAACATGACTACCGCAATAATACTTGCTTTGGTTTTATTCATTCAATTCACCATCCCAAATATTATTATAGCATTATGTAAACCAATTTTATTTTACAATCTCATAACAATTGATTTCAAAAACAAAACAGCAGGTGCCCTATAGCACCTGCTGTTTTGTTTTACATATTATCTATTGAAAAATTTTGTGTTTTTTAAAGCTGTTACCAATACTACAGCAATTGCCCCACCTGCTGATACTTGGATGATGTTGCCTAACATGCTTAATGAAGGTGTATATATATTACCGGTCATTATAGCTTCTGCGCCATAGTAGCCTGCTACTCCCCAAGCTCCTGCCAATACTATGCCGACTACATTCTTTATCCAACTATTTCCTTTTGCATTGCCGCTATTGGCGATAAGTCCCACTATCAAGGCCATTACAGCCTTTATTACCAGTGTATAAGGTGCCCATGCTGCATAAGGTGAAAATGCGTCAAACATAGTCATACCAATTGCACCTGCGATTACCGATTGTCTTGTACCAAACAATATTGCCGTTGCAAATATCATGGTATCACCTAGATGTACAACTCCACCATATCCATTGGGTATATTCAAAAAGCTTGCAGATAAGTATGTAATAGCTGTCATCAAAGCAATTTGAACCATTTCCTTTATTCTTAGCGAAGATTTAGTTTGAGAATTTTTTATTTCCATTTTATGTCCTCCTCCGACCAACTCGTTCCTTACAATATACATTATATTCGATGTAATCTTTAAGGCAATGTGATCAAAGGACTTTTTTGCTGTTTTTCTAAATTTTTCAACTTATTGTATCGATACAATCCGCCTTGTCTGATATTTTTTCCTTCGGTATATATACATGTTTATAGTAATCGATATAATCCAAACCTGCCAGTCCAAGTTGAACCGCCACCTGCTCTATCAGATATACGGTAGTTATTTCTATAATCTGAAGCTTAAGCACTCTGATTTCTATTTCTGTCAGGCTATACAGGTTTGAATGCGAAATATAAAGCTGCATGTTAAACTCTTTGCCATAAGCTTCTGCTAGTCTGCAGAATAGCAAAGGATCCAATTCAATATGGCAAAGCCAATCAACAAAAAACTCAAACAACTCATTGTACAGCTTCAAAAAAAGCTGATTCTTTTTTTCTTTATCCAGCTCCGTCTGCTTAAAACCCTTTGTAGCTTCCTTTATAGGATCTATAAACAGTGCACAAAGTATCACTGCATAAAAATCCTTCGCTTCAGCAAGTAAATTCTTATAGGTTTCAGCACTGATAATTTTCTTATTATTTATGTATTTCATCAAAGCTTCTATGTTATCTGTTACATAGTGCTTCAAAAAAATGCTGTTTAGGGTGCATACAACGCCCTTTAAGATGATGCTGTATATCTCATAGGGTGTCTTTTCATCCCTTGCAAGCCTTAGTGACGACTTTTGCTGTTTCGTATCCTTCTTCATATGCATGCCTCCAGTGCTCGTTGCAGCAATCCTTCATATAAATTATTGCCATAATATGGACTGATATGCATGCGCCGGAAATAGAAAATGACAACTGATGCTGTCAGTTGTCATTTATAGATAAAAATTTATTGAGCGTTGTACATTCCGTTATTTTTCATGTAGTTGTAAATGCCTTCACCATGCTCTTGCTCTTCTTTTTGTATATGGTTTAAAACCTGACGGACATTTTTATCTGTCATTTCAAATATGCTGGTATCATATGCACCAGAAACATATTTTTCTACCATAAGCATATCTTCACATAAATTTTTATCATCTGCACTGCTCATAAAGCTTCCTTTTTGATTCATGCCTTGTTGATTTTGCATACCTTGGGCTTGCTGCTGTTGTCCTTGTTGACCCTGTTGTTGGTTCTGCTGCCCTTGCTGTTGTTGGCTCTGCTGCCCTTGCTGTTGTTGACTTTGTTGTTGATTCTGTTGGCCTTGCTGCTGATTCATTTGAGGAATTTGGCCATTCAGCATCTGATTGATAGAATTTAAGTGTTCCTGCTCTTTTGTTGCGTAGCTGCTGAAAAGCTGCTTTAATTGTTGACTTTGTGCCTTACTTGCATAATCATTATATTTCTTTATGCATAATTCTTCATGGCCCTTTTGATCCTGAAGCAGAGTACGTTCTTTTAGTGTCAAATTTAATGTCATATTAGCACCTCCATAAATATTCTTATCTGAATGAGATTATTTTACTAAAATATTATCTGTAAAATTATAAAAATTATGAATCCACTATTAAAGTTGCTAAATTTGCATAAAATATTTAAAATAATAGTAGATATTTACTAATATGAGGTAACAACACAGATGAGAAATAATAATGCAGCAGTTCAAAAAAATCCTATGAGAATAAATAAATTTATCAGTGAAAAGGGCATATGCTCTAGACGTGAAGCAGATAAGCTCATTGAGCAAAAGCGCGTGACCATAAACGGCAGCGTAGCTCAAAAAGGCAGCGTTGTGAGTGAAGGTGACGAAGTAAAAATAGACCATAAGCTTCTAAAGCCTAGAGAGGAATTTGTTTATTTAGCGCTGAACAAACCGGTTGGCATCGTAAGCACCACGGATACTCGTGAAAGAAATAATATTGTTGATTTTATGCACTATCCCAAAAGAATTTTCCCTATAGGCAGACTGGATAAGGACTCTGAAGGATTAATCATTCTTACCAGTGACGGAGATATTGTAAATAAAATACTTCGAGCTGGCAATAATCATGAGAAGGAATACATTGTACGTGTGGATAAGCCAATTACACCAGGCTTTATTAATGGTATGGCAAATGGCGTAAAAATCTTAGGCACCATCACAAAAAAATGCAAGGTGGAGCTGCTTACCAAGTATACCTTTAGAATCATACTTACGGAGGGAATGAACCGACAAATCAGAAGAATGTGCGAAGTTTTTGGCTATCAAGTGCTGAAGCTTAAGAGAATCCGCATTATGAACATTTATCTTGAAGATATGCCTGCAGGAGCATGGAGATATCTTACGACAAAAGAACTACAGGATTTAAATAAGCTTATAAGCTATTCTGTAAAAACAGAAGAAGCTTCAAAATAAACTTAATAGTCATAAAAGTTTTTTTCTAAGTTTGGAACATTCTGCATAGTATGGTACGTCTTATACTTATATAAAACGAAAGGAGCCTTATCTATGAAAAAAATAATAGCCTTACTTACAGTTCTGACATTACTAATAGGAGTCTTACAAGTACCCGGAGGTGTTTTAGCTGAAGAGCAGCCACCAGTAACACTTAAGCAAGCAATCGAAATTGCTAAAAATACCTTAAGCCTTAATACAGAAGGCTTTGAATTTAACAGCAGCTATATTGAGAACCAAAATGGTTTCAATATATGGAGTTTGTCTTGGAACAATACCAAAACAAACAGCGAAAATATTAACGTATCTATTGATTCAAATAATGGCGAAATAATTTCAATAGGCTGGTATACACCTTATGAGCAGCCAAAAAGCAGAATACCAAAGTATACAAAAGCAGAAGCCCTAAAAGCTGCCGAAGGTTGGGCAGAAAAGCTGCATGGTGAAAAGTATAAGCTTACAAAGCTGAAAGAAAATCCAAATCAAGATTATTACAGCAAGTACTCTGATGTATACGCCTTTGAATTTGTAAGAGTACAGGATGGTATAGAGGTTAGCCCAAATACGATTTCAGTACAGCTTGATAAAAACAATCTTAGGCTAAGATACTTCAACATGATATGGGATAATACAGCCTTGCCAAGCAAATCAAAGGCTATCAGTCTTGATCAGGCAAAAGAGCTGTTTAAAAACAAACTAGGCCTAGAATTGTCTTATAGTTTTATCTATGACAACCCAAGCATGGAACCAAAAGCAATATTGACTTATACCTTAAAAAACGGCAATAATCCCATTGATGCTATAAATGGTGAGATCCTTAATAATATGTACAGAATGTATTATGCAATGGATATGGGCGGATCCGCCGCAAAAGAACAAGCTGCTGTGCCAATTACTCCACAAGAGCAAACAGCGTTAGATGATCAGAGTAAATACATAACTAAAGAAGCAGCAGAACAGGTATTCAAACAATATGTTAAACTAGATGAAAATATGAAGCTGGAAAGAGCAAACCTTTATCCTGGCTATCACAAGATTAATGCTGTGTGGAGCTTAGAATGGAAATATACAAGCGAAGACGGTAAATCCATTAAATTTGTAAATGCACAAATTGATGCCGTAACAAAAGAGTTTAAAAGCCTTTATACAAACTACTACAACGATAATGGTGAAAAGGGAAATACTAAGATAAGCAAAGAGCAGGCAAAAAAATTGGCTGAAGAATTCCTAACTAAGGTGCAGCCTGACAAGTTTAAGAAAACTGAATTAAAAGAGGCAAAGGAAATGAATTATGACACGATGCCTGCTTATCAAAACGGTTATAGCTTCAATTATATCCGTTTAGAAAATGGCATACCATGTCCTTCAAACTCTTTATATATCACCATCAATGAGTATACTGGCGAAGTGATATCCTACAACACAAATTGGCTGGATATCAGTTTCCCGGCTCCAGATAAAGCCATCACATTGGATAAGGCTTATGAGACATTATTCAGCAACGTAAAATTCGGAATGGAGTATATTCACCACTATCCAAGCATAAATGATTATAACAACAAGGAAATAAAACTGGCTTATGCTTTATTGAACACAAATATTCTAATGGATGCCAACAATGGCACAATGCTGAACTATGACGGTACTCCCGTTAAACCTGCAGAAAAACTTTCATTTACAGATATAGCAGGCAATAAAGCAGAAGATGCAATTAATACATTGATAGACATGAACATTTTAGTTCCCGAAAGCACTACCTTTGCACCAGAATCAAACATGCTGCAAAAAGACTTCATTAAGCTATTGGTTAGCTCCTTGCAGGAATACTACTATCCAATGCCTGCAGTTAAAGGGGAAGAACAGTTCGATAATTTCTACAATGAAGCTATAAGAAGAAAGCTGATTGCTGAAAACGAGAAAAATCCTGATGCAGTTGTAACAAGACAAGATGCAGCAAAGATGGTTGTAAGAGCTATGAATTATGGTGTGCTTGCAGAAAAAGGCAATATGTTCGCTGCAAGCTTCAAGGATGCTTCCAGTCTAACAGCAGCATATAAGGGCTACGCTGTTATGGCAGCAGAGCTTGGAATCATAGCACCTGTTGAATCAAACTTCTACCCAACTAAGAACATCACTCGAGGTGATGCAGCCCAGATCATCGTAAACTATCTAAAATGTGAAACTTCACTATAAGAATCAAAAAGGGATTGTGTTTGCTGTTCATACTACAGGAAAAGACCTACCCCAGCGAATGGGCATCCGTGCCCATAAGCTGGGCTGCTGGCGTCCATGCCAGCAATTACGGTCTTTTCCTGCATTATTCACAGAGTACAAATACAAGTCTCATAATTGCGCCTAATGCAAGCACTCTTCCTCTTTCATGTTATGCGCACATCAGAAGAAACTCTAGAAGGAATTTTGTGCTGTAACCTATAAGCTAGTACTTTCTTACCTAGAGCATAAGTTGGGGATAAGAAAGACTCAAGTATAAGTGCACTATAGAAGATTTGCTTCTGTACTCTGTGAAGCAATGATAGAAACTTCGTAAGGCTGGCACGGACGCCAGCCTAGCTGCAATACGCAAGGTAGGACAAGGATGTCCGTTTTGCAGCGTTAGAAGTTTCATCTTTGCAAGCAGCTAGTACAGTCAAATCGAATATCCGTGCGCGGTACTTGACCTTTCTTATCTATACCCTTATGCTCAACATAATATCTGTCCATCAAAAAAGGGATTGCATCATGCAATCCCTTCCTTATTTTCAAAGCTTATCTTTCGATTACTACGGCTGTACCCATTCCGCCGCCTATGCAAAGTGTAGCCAACCCATGCTTTGCATCTCTTTTCTTCATTTCATATAGAAGCGTCGTCAATATTCTTGCACCGCTTGCGCCAACCGGATGTCCTAGTGCGATTGCTCCGCCGTTTACATTTACCCTATCCATATCAAAGCCTAATTCCTTGGATACTGATAACGCTTGAGCTGCAAAGGCTTCATTTGCTTCTATCAGATCAATATCCTTAAGCTCCATCTTTGCTCTCTCAAGTGCCTTTTTCACTGCAGGAACAGGTCCAATGCCCATGATGCTTGGATCAACACCTGCTGATGCATAGCCTGCTATTTTGCCCAATACCTCTAATCCAAGCTCTTTTGCCTTATCTGCTGACATGATCACCAAGGCTGCAGCTCCATCATTGATACCGGATGCATTTCCTGCTGTAACTGTTCCATCTTTTTTGAAGGCTGGTCTTAGCTTTGCTAAAGATTCAACTGTTGTTCCAGCTCTAGGATACTCATCAGTATCTACAACAACATCGCCCTTCTTTGATGATATGACTACAGGTACAATTTCATCCTTAAATTTACCTTCTTTTATAGCAGCCTCAGCCTTATTTTGGCTGCTTGCTGCCAGTGCATCCTGTTCTTCTCTTGATATACTATACTTATCTGCCAGATTTTCGGCAGTATTGCCCATATGATAATTATTAAAGGCATCTGTTAAAGCATCATGTATCATTGTGTCAACAATTTCACCATGCCCCATTCTATATCCATTTCTTGCATTTCTTAAAACATATGGTGCCTGGCTCATGTTTTCCGTACCACCAGCTACTACAACATCGCAATCTCCACTGATGATAGCTTGAGCAGCTAATTGCACTGCTTTTAAGCCGGAACCGCAAATCATATTAATTGTCATTGCAGGTTTTTCTATTGGTATACCTGCCTTAACAGCAGCTTGCCTGGCAACGCCTTGCCCCTGTCCTGACTGCAGAATACAGCCTAATATTGTTTCATCTACCATTTCAGGTGTAATACCCGCTCTATTTATTGCTTCTTTAATGGTTATTGCACCTAAGGAGTTCTTGCAGCACTAACTATTACAACTTCTCTCATTTTAGCCCTCCTCAAATTCTTGTTATATTTATATACATAGCAATTATTATGCCATGCTTAATTAGTATTGAAAGCATTGATTTATAAGGGGTTCACCGCAGACCTTGTAAAAATTTTAAAAGCAATAGCCGAAAATCAGGCACTCTTTCTTATTTCAAACCAGAACTTACTACCCTTCCCAATCTCGCTTTCGACCCCAAAGTTTGCTTTATGTGCTTCTAATATGCTTTTTACTATAGCCAGCCCCAATCCGCTTCCCTTATGCTTTGCAGAGGCTTCCTTTGCCTTATAAAATCGATCCCAAATATAGGGTATCTCCTCTTGAGATATTCCCTCTCCATGATCTTCTATTTCTACTACAATTACGCTGCCATGATCAATAGCTCTTATAAAAATGCTGCTTTGCTGCTCCGAGTGATTGATTGCATTGTTCAACAAATTATATATGACCTGTTCAATTCGCTTTTCATCAGCATATATCAATAAAGCATCCATACAATCCACTTCTATCCTTAAGTTCTTATTTTCCGTATGATAAGCTAATCTGTTTACAACTGCTCTAATCGTATCACTGATGCTAAAATCCGTCCTGTTCAGGTTATAATAGTCAGATTGAATTTGTGACAAATCCAGTATTTCATTAATCATATGGTTTAATTTATCCGATTCTTCTATGATAATATTCAACTGCTTATATCTCTTTTCCTCACTTATATTTTCTACATCCCGCATTGTTTCTGCATAGCCTTTGATAAGGCTTAAAGGTGTTTTAAATTCATGGGATACATTGGCAATCAGATCCTTACGCAGCTGCTCAATTTTTTGCAGCTGGGAGGATAAATGGTTAATTGTGCTAGATAGCATTCCCAGCTCATCTTTCGTGCTTACAGGTACCCTTATGGATAGATTGCCCTCTGCCATTGTCTTAGCAGCCTTGTTGATCTCTAAGATCGGCTTAGTGAAATACCTTGAGAAGACATATGCAAGTATTGCAGAAACAGATATTAATATTAATGATATAATAACGAACTGTTCCTTAAGCGTATCAACTGTTTCCTCTAAGGATGCCACCGGAGTGGTCATAATCACTGCCGCAGTCATCACATTATCCCTTATTACAGGCAGTCCAACCAGAAATAAACTGCTGCCCATTCTGTTTTCCTTAAATGTGCTTACAGGTTTTTTGCTTTTTATGACCTCCATTAAAAATATATTTTTATCTACACCCATCATCTTGGGTGCTGCCTCGCTGGAATATATTTCTACACCGTTGGGAGTATACAGATCAATTCTTGCATTGTACTTAAGCAAGAGCTCATCTAGCTTTTCCTCAATAATATATTTTTCTTCATTATTCTTAATCATCGCAACTAAATGATTTCCCTCAGTCAGCAGCTTTCTTTCATGAATATTAAAATAAAAGCTTTCTAGAAAAACAATCTGAAAACACCATATTAAAGCCAAAGCAATAAATACCAATGCCAGCATAAGACCCCAAAGCTTTATCGAAATGCTCTTCATTATTGACCTCCAATTTCAAACTTGTATCCTACTCCCCATACCGTTACGATGAGGCTTCTATATTGTCTTAAGCTTTCCCGAAGCATTTTTATGTGTGTGTCAATGGTTCTGTAGTCTCCTCCAAATTCATAGCCCCAAACCCTATTTAAGAGCTGTTCTCTCGTGAATACCTTATCAGGATTCTTTACCAAAAAGCTTAATAAGTCAAACTCCTTTGGTGTCATATCTACTGTTTCACCATGGATAGTAACCTTCCTGGAATCTAAATTGATCCACAAATCCTTATGCTCAAATATAGACGCATTATTTCCTATACCAGTAATCCCTTTTCCTCTCTTAAGTACAGCCCTCATCCGTGCAACCAACTCTTTAGGACTAAAGGGCTTGGTTAAATAGTCATCTGCGCCCAGCTCAAAGCCAAAGAGCTTATCATACTCCTCGCTTCTGGCTGTGAGCATGATGATTGGGACTTCTGAACTTTTACGAATCTCTCGACATACACTCCACCCATCGATCCCCGGCAGCATTACATCCAAAACAATAATAGTATACTCAGAGGAATGAAACTTCTCTAAGCCTTCAGTTCCGTTCTCTGCCTCACTTAGATGATTTAATTATAATACATTATTGTTAATCTTTCACAATTCTATGTAATTTTCATAAATCTATCACATATCAACCATAATCTCAACAAACTCTATTGTTAGAATAAGATTGTAACCTAAACTATAAATGAAAGGATGATTGAAATGATTAAAAAAACACTATTACTTACACTAGTACTGGCACTGCTTGCTACCTCCTTTGTATTTGCAGATGGCAGCCAAAGCGTTCTATCCAAAGTAACAGGATTGACAGATGATCAAATTACAGCTTTAAGTCAAACACATAGAGGCTTCGGAAGAATACTTACTGCATCAGTCGTTGCAAAGCTAACTGATATGGACATTGAAGACGTATTGGAGGCAAATCAAGCTGGTGCTACCTTCTTTGAAATAGCACAGGGCAAAGGAATTGAGTTAGACCAATTTACAGATGCAATGCTGGATGAAAAGCTTGCTTATATTGATGAACAAGTCAAGGCTGGCACATTAACAGAAGATCAAGCAAAGGTGATTAAAGAAAGAATGTCTGAACAAATTGGCAACTGCAATGGTCTTGGAAACGGTCAAGGAAATGGTTTTGGCATGGGCATGAGAAATGGACAAAGAAACGGTTTTGGCATGGGCTTGAGAGGCGGCCAAGGAAATGGCTTTGGCAGATTTAATCAAAGCAACTCCATTTACAATCAATAAAAGTATTTTAGAAAAGAAGCAGCACCTCATTGTGCTGCTTCTTTTTTTGTCTTTACATACATTTTTTAGTACATTCCACCAAATTTCAAAATTTATTTCTACACTTTTTTCAACGATTGTTCAACAACATTTCACAGTTTGTTCACACAGAAGAAATATACTTATAATATATATAAATTGTTACAATTTTTTTACAAGTTTGAATGTAATGATTTATCTGTCTTAATTCTTTAGACAAAAGAGTAAACTTGTTCTTTGAAAATGTGGGCGTTTAAAATTTACATATACGCCAATAAAGAAATGGGGAGGAATATCAATGAAAAAATCATTAGCATTAGTCTTAGCGTTGGTATTTGTATTAAGCATGGCTTTAACAGCATGCGGTCCGAAGCCTGAGCAAGGTAACGAAGGTACAGATACTGCAGAACCTAAGGTATTCAGAATGGCAGCAAATGAGCCACCAAACCTTGACCCACAACTTGGTACTGATACAGTATCAATTATGGTTGCAAATGGTGTACTTGAAGGACTTATCAGAGTTCATGACGGTAAGGTACTTCCAGGTATGGCTGAAACTTGGGAAATTTCAGAAGACGGCTTAACTTACACATTCCACATGAGAGATGCACAGTGGAGTGATGGACAAAAGGTTACAGCTAAAGATTTCGAATACTCATTTATTAGACTTCTTGACCCAGCTACTGCATCAGAATATGCTTTCCAAGGCTACTACATCGTTAACGGTGAAGAGTTCAACACTGGA
>JAQSYD010000088.1 GCA_029256325.1 Clostridia bacterium | reverse complement strand
CTGGGCTACATTGCAGCACCTGCAGAGCTGATTTCTCCATTGACGAAGCTGCATTCATATATATTGACTCAAGCTTCAACTATGGTCCAATGGGGCGGAGTAGCAGCGCTGAACGGTACACAGGAACCTGTAGTAGAGATGGTAGAAGAGTTTAGAAAACGCAGAAGCTTTATGGTTAAAGCAATAAATGATATTGAAGGGTTGTCTTGTCCTAAGCCAGGTGGAGCCTTTTACTTGTTTGTTGATGTAAAAGGAACAGGTATGACGGGAGAAGAGTTTGCCAACTATATCTTGCATGAGGCAGGTGTAGCGATAGTACACGGCACTGCATTTGGAGAAAGAGCAACCCATGAAGTTCGTATTTCATATGCTACATCAATGGAGAATCTAGAAAAAGCTATGTTTAGGATAAAAAACGCAGTTGCAAAGTTAAATGTACAATCGAAATAAAGCATAAAACATGAAAGAAGATTAAAACGAAGATAAGGAGGTGAATTAGGTGAGTGGGGAAAAATGGAGAACGGAAAATTGGTGGGTTAGCAGTTTTAATACAAAGCAAGAAGTCATCAATGAATGGAAATTGCCAAGGCAAGTAAAAATCCATGATGCTACTTTAAGGGATGGAGAACAAACGCCAGGAGTAGTATTAACAAAAGAAGAAAAAGTTAGAATTGCAGAAAAGCTCAGTGAAGCCGGAATCCAAAGAATTGAAGCAGGAATGCCTGCCGTTTCAAAAGAAGACCAAGAGGCTATTGCTGCCATCAAGAAGTTGAATTTACCTTCTGAGATATTTGGATTTGTTCGTGCAATGGAACAAGATATTATCATGTGCAAGGATTGCGGAGTGGATGGTGTTATTATTGAGATACCTGTTGGCAAGCCTAAACTTGATTATCAATTTCATTGGAGTATAGATAGAGTTATTGAAGATAGTATTTTTGCGATAAAAAAGGCAAAACAGCTAGGTTTATATACAGTATTTTTTCCCTATGACACAACGAGGGCTGATGAAGATGAGCTGGTGAAGCTATTAAATGCAGTTATGAAGGAATGTCCACCTGATTCTGTAGGCCTTGTAGATACGATGGGATGCACATTGCCTGGTGCTACAGCATTTTTAGTTGAACTGATGAAATCTATTACAAAGTTACCTATAGAGATACATACGCATAATGATTTTGGATTAGCTTTGGCAAACAGCCTCTCTGCTGTTATGGCAGGGGCAGAGGTCGTTCATGGCTGTATCAATGGGATCGGCGAAAGAACTGGAAATTGTGCTACTGAAGAAGTGGTGGTTGCTTTGCAAATCTTGATGAATTCAGATTTGAACATAGACATATCCAAACTTCAGGGACTTTCAGACATGGTGTGTGATTTCACAAACTTCAGAATGCACAGAAATAAGCCAATTGTAGGGGGAGACCTCTTTACAAGAGAATCCGGTATAGGTGCTGATGCCTTGTTTAATATGCCATTATCGATGTTTGCGCTGAATCCTGCACTTTTAAATAAAAAAGCCAAGCTTGTATTGGGTAAAAAGAGTGGAATGGTATCAATTAATGTAAGGTTAAACCAGCTGGGCATAGACCTTCAAGAGGATGCTAAGATAGAATTGTTAAAGGATGTAAAGGAATTAGGTCTTCGTATAAAAGGTAATTTGAGCGATGAACAATTCCTGACACTGATAAGGAAATATAAAGGTAAAATCATTGTATAGTACTTATAAAACAACTATAATGAAAAAAATGTAATGTTATGTAAAGTAGAAGAATGAAAGGGGCGAAAGCTTTGAAGATTCCATTTTTAAGTAAGTTTGCTGACACGAAAAATGAGGATTATATGGTCAAAAGGAATGCCGATGGCACCTTAGACGGAGACGAACTCTTAAGAGAGCGTGATCAAGAGTCCTCCTTTAGAAAGCTAACGGGTTCATGGAAGACAATAGTTATGATCATCTCCTGTATATTTATTGGTTATCAGATGATTACAGCTCGTATCGGAACCCCTATTTATATGAAGCACCTTGCAATTCACTTAGGGTTTATTTTATCTCTAATATTTGCATATTATCCGGCTTTTAAAAAGTCTGACAAAGGTAAGCCATCAATCCTTGATATTGGACTAATATTAATTACTGTAGTTACTACTATTTACACAGTATATAACGTAGAACCCTTTAATCTCCGAAGTGGCGTGGCTCTTATGCCAGACTATATATTCGGTGCAATTACATGCTTGTTGGTTCTTGAAGCAACGAGAAGAGTGGTTGGAAATAGTCTTGTTATTTTAGCAGCTGTTTTCTTACTATATGCGTATTTTGGAAGATATTTTCCTGGTGTATTGAATCATCGCGGTTACAACATTCAAAGAATTATTTACCAGATGTATCTTACTGGTCAGGGGATTTTCGGTATACCACTTGGTGTATCAGCAGGTTACCTGGTTGTATTTATAGTATTGGCTGCTCTGTTGGATTCCAGCGGATTAGGAAAGTTATTCAATGATGCGGCTCTTGCAGTTGGCGGTAGACTAAAAGGTGGACCGGCAAAGGTTTCAGTTATTGCAAGTGCGCTTTGCGGTACCATTTCAGGAAGTGCTGCAACAAATGTTGCAACCACTGGAGCTTTTACGATTCCTTTGATGAAAAGGAGTGGCTATAAAGCTTACTTCGCAGGAGCAGTAGAAGCAGCTGCTTCTACCGGAGGACAAATTATGCCTCCGATAATGGGAACAGTAGCCTTTATTATGGCAGAGTATCTTGGCGTTCCATATGGAGAAATTGCCATGGCAGCTGTAATACCAGCATTATTGTATTTTTCAGGTGTATTCTTTCAGGTAGACCTTAGAGCTAGAAAGATAGGTCTAACTGGATTGACTAAAGAGGAAATTCCAAATTTCTTTGACACAATTAAGAAGTATGGACATATGATCATACCGATGATTGCTCTGGTGTATTTCCTTATGGATGGTTTTTCTCCTGTTTATGCAGCATTCTATGCATCAGTACTTACTTGGGTATTGTCTTTATTCAGAAAAGAAACTCGCCTTTTAGGACCTGGACTTACTGATATGTGCGTGAAAAGTGCTAGAAGCGCTTTGAGTGTAGGTATTGCAATGGCAACAGCAGGTTTCATCGTTGCAGTTTTATCTATGACTGGTATAGGTGTAATACTTGCAGACAATATCGTATTACTATCTGGTGGACATCTTATTGTTGCATTACTGCTTACAATGGTAGTGTCTATTATATTAGGTATGGGACTGCCAACTAGTGCTTGCTATATTATTGCAGCATCAATTTCAGTTCCGATATTGACTAAAATGGGTGTTCCTGCGTTCCAAGCGCACTTCTTTGTATTATATTTCTCCGTTATATCAACGGTTACACCTCCTGTGGCGCTTGCATCCTATGTAGCAGCTGGTATGTCAGGAGCAAGTACAAATAAGGTTGGTTTAGCAGCGTTCCGCTTGGCATTAGCAGCATTTATCATACCATTCTTCTTCATCTACAATCCTGCAATGCTGTTAATAGCTGATAGCACAATGACAATAGTATGGGCAACAATAACTGCATTGTTTGGCACATATCTGTTAGCAGTAGGATTGGAAGGTTACCTCTTTGTGAATATTCCTCTGTGGACTAGGGCTATAAGTCTAGTAGCAGCAGTATTATTAATGGCTCCTGGCCTCAGCACTGACATTATTGGAGTAGCCTTGGTATTGGTAATTGGGGTAACGATATATATTATTCGCAAAAAAGGTGTTGCAAAAGAAACAATTACTGGTTAGCTATTAAATTTACATATATAGCTAAATGAATTCCGTAGAACGGTGCAAAGGGGGAATAAAGAGATCAGTTTTCAATCAATTTCCTTAGTATACAAAAAATATAAAAAAGGGGATGGAAAAATGAAAAAATCAAGAAGAATTAAAATGTTATCTTTATTATTAGCATTGGCATTCATGTTTGTAGGGTGTAGTGCTCCTGCAGCCACTCCAGCAGCTACTCCGGAAGCGCCAGCAGCACCGGCAGCTCCAGCAGAAACTACATATATCACAATAGGTACAGCCGGTGTAGGCGGTATGAACTATCCTGTAGGTATGGCTATGGCAAAAATATGGAACAGAGAAATTCCAGGTATGAAGGCTGTTGCAATAGCTACAAATGGATCTCCTCATAACATTGATCTACTAAGAACCAAAGATGTAGAAGTTGCTGTTTGCCGTGCGGTTGAAGCAAACAAAGCTATAAATGGTTCTGAACCATATCCTGAGAAAATGCCTTGGATCCGCGCGATCACAGGTGGTACTTATACTGACGCCGATCAAATATTTGCATTAATCAGCAGTGGAATAGAATCAATTGCAGATTTTAAAGGCAAAAAAATAGCTGTTGGACCTGCTGGAAGCGGTGCAGAAGTTGATGCACGTGAGACTCTTGCAGCTTATGGATTAACATATGATGACATCAAACCACAATTTGTTGAACCATCACAAGCGATTGAAATGATGGAAAATGGTCTTGTTGATGCTTCAATCCTTGGTTTAACTATGGGTAACTCTGCTGCTGCAGAACTCATGCTTACCGGTAAGGTAAAAATAATACCAATTACAGATGAAGCTTTTGAAAATATTAAGAAAATAAATCCTTACAGAGTAAGAAGATCAGTACCAGCAAATACTTATCCTAACCAAGATTATGAAGTTGCTTCAATTGGAGCTCCACCAGACAATATTATTTGTCGTGAAGAGTTGCCAGAAGAGCTTGTATACGAAATGACAAAGGCAATCTATGAGAACATATCAGAAATGAATGATGTATCTGCTGTTATGAAGCAAATGAGCAAAGATTTAGTAGCAGAAGAAAAAGATATGCTTCTTAAATATCACCCAGGTGCTAAGAAGTACTTCTTAGAGCAAGGTTGGATAACAGAATAATAGCGGTATAAGCAAGAAGATGCAGGCAATTGCCCGCATCTTCTTTTTATGGTGCCAGGCACCAGGATATCAGGATTTGAATGCATGAGAATCCCAAAGCTCTCTGCCAGAGCTCCTACACCACCATCAGATCAAGATGTTGTAAAGCAACAGTGTTTTTTCGTTGAAAAGTATGTTAAAGTAACATTAAGTGACATATTATAATTCCTTATTAAAGACATTAGAATATATAACTGAGTTAATGAACATATCACATAAGCAGAGGGAGCTTAAAGAATGAAAGATAAAGCAGTTCATATATTGCAGGAGTACTTTGGGTACTCAGAATTTAGAGCGGGTCAAGAGCGCATCATTGATGAAATATTATCTGGCAATGATGTGGTGGGAATCATGCCTACAGGAGCAGGCAAATCCTTATGTTTTCAAGTGCCGGCGCTAGCCCTTGAAGGCACTGCCATTGTCATTTCACCACTTATTTCACTGATGAAGGATCAAGTAGATACATTAAATGAAATGGGCATTAAGGCAGCATTTATAAATAGTTCACTGAACCTGCAAGAGTTTAGGAATATTACTTTGAAAGCAAAAAACGGAGAATACAAGCTGCTGTATATTGCTCCTGAACGATTGGAAACAGAAAGCTTTTGGGAGCTTTTATCGCAAATGAATATTTCTATTATTGCTGTAGATGAAGCCCATTGTATATCAGAATGGGGACATGATTTTCGGCCGAGCTATACCAAAATAGCTGACATGATCGCAAAGCTGCCCAAGCGCCCTGCGGTAGCAGCTCTTACAGCTACTGCCACAACTCAAGTAAAACAAGATATAGTCAGATTGTTGAGGCTTCAGAAACCGTATATTCTAATTACAGGTTTTGATCGAGAAAATCTATATTTTGAAGTGGATAAGCCAACAAACAAATTTGATTTTCTTCTTCAATACATGAAGAAAAACAGTACAAACTCTGGCATTGTCTATTGCTCCACAAGAAAAACGGTGGATACTGTCTGTAAAAAACTAAATGAGCACGGTATTACAGCATCACGCTATCATGCTGGTTTGAGTGATGAAGAGCGAATTGCAAGCCAAGAAGCATTTATTTTTGATAAGGTACAAGTTATCGTTGCTACAAATGCTTTTGGGATGGGTATTGATAAATCCAACATTCGATATGTAATTCATTACAATATGCCTAAGACGATGGAAAACTATTATCAAGAAGCAGGTAGAGCCGGACGTGATGGAGAAAGTGCTGAGTGCTTGCTATTCTATAGTGCAGCTGATGTAATTACAAATAGGCTGTTGATAGAAAACGGCAGCAGTAATGTTGACAAGACCAATGAGTATAAGAAGCTGCAGGAAATGGTTGACTACTGCAACACCGACGGCTGCTTAAGAAAATATATATTGAGCTACTTCGGGGAGGATAATTTTCCGAAGGGCTGTGACCACTGCGGAAATTGTGTTGGAAACTTAGAACGTACCGATATCACCATTGAGGCACAGAAAATCTTGTCCTGTATAAAAAGAACCGGTGAGCGTTTCGGAAGTGGTATAATAACGGATGTCCTTAGGGGTTCTGGCTCTGAAAAGCTTAAGACCATGGGCTTTGATAAGCTGCCAACCTTTGGGTTAATGAAGGAGTATGCTAAAGAAACAATTAAGGAGATCATTGCATACTTTATTGCTGAGAATTTTATTGATGTAAGAGGAGATAAATATCCTATACTTGCCTTGAACGCAAAAGCTTATGGTTTGTTGAAGGGTGAGGATAAACTGTACATAAAACGGATCATAGCAAAGGAAGAGAAAAAAGCTAAGAAGGCAGTTCATATGAAGAAATGCTTACTGTATCAGGGGTGGGGAAGTTTAAACTTGAAAAGTATGGGGATCGGTTCATTGAAGTGATAAAAGATGCCGCGCAGCAAGGCTATCCGGATATGAATGAATGAGAAGGCAGGTATTAAAGTTTTATGCTATAATATCAATTATAAGCTTGTAAAGTTTGTTTTGAGGAACTCTATAAAAATAAGATAATTGGAAAGTGGGGTGTATTGATGAATATAAAAATAGAAAAAGATGCTGCAGATTATATTAAGAAGCATTCTAAAGATCATTCAGTAATACTCTTTATCAAGTCCGGAGGTGGCGGCTGATGCGCAGTACAAAGCCCGACAGTTCAGTTGGGAAAGCCGCAGTATGAAGAAAAATTTGAGTTGTATAGAAGTGATGATATAAATATATATCTAAGGAAAGAAATGCAAATTCATAATAATGGAATTCACATATTCTTGAGAAAATTCCTATGGGTTAAGGAATTGGCTGTGGATGGAATTCGCATGAACTATTAAAAATACAATTAGCATAATTTAAGGAGGCCTGTGATTTAATAAGTCACAGGCCTTTGTCATTGACACTAGACTAAGGCAAGGCTATTCTACATGTGTTTATTAAACATAATTTTCCTTTGAGTAAGAAGTCTTTTTAACGGTTGGAGGACATGCTATAATATATTCATATTCAAATTTTGACAAAATTCGCGCATCTATCAGCATAGGAGTTAATAAATATATTCAATAATACATATTGCAAACGGAGGGCAGTGAATGCAAGGTGGAAAAGTTAGTATAAGTGGATATCATCATTTTATTGATAACATGCCTGATGCACTTGTGTATCTGGAAAGTGTGATAAAGGACAATGCAAATACTATGGATTATAAATTTCTGGAAGTAAATAAATCCTTTGAGCAATTAATTGAAATGAAAGTAGAGAAATTATTGGGAAAAAGTCTTACAGAGGTCTCGCCGAATGGGAAGATTGCGGGCTTTGATTTTATGGATATTTGCAGCAGGGTTGCCTCGACGGAAGACAATATCAAATTTGAGTATTATTCAACAATACATAAGAAATGGTATTCAATTTATTCTAATATGGGTGAAGAGAATTGCTTTTGTATTGCATTTCATGATATTACTGAAACAAAAAATAGGGCTGAGAAGATCAATTCGTTGTACCAATCGGCTGTGAAATTTTATGAAACGACGTATTTGGATATAGATTATCAATGGATTGCAGATGAACTTCTAAGACTGTCCGGAGCTATATTTGTACTAGTAAATGTTTTTGACAAAGAAACCATGCAAACTATCACCCGCGGCTTTTCCAGCTTAAGTGGCAAAGTGCGTCAAGCGGTTAAATTACTGGGTTACGACGTTAATGGAAAGATATGGGATGTAAGTGAAACAGATCTGGCGGTAATGAAATCCAATAAGCTGGTGAGAATGGGGCGTTTGCATGAGTTTAACTTGAATCGCATTGCCCCGTTTATTGTTAATACAGTGGAAAGAGTACTTAAATTGGGTGATTCCTACGGTATGGGAATCGCCTATAATGAAGAGATTTTAGGGAGCTTCATTATAATGATGCGAGAAGGGGAAAGTATTGAAAGCCCTGATATTGTTGAATTGTTTGTAAATCAGCTTGGTGTCATGCTGCTGAAGAAGAAAGCAGAGCAAGAAGTAAAGAAGCTTGATCAAGAATATAGGACTGTTTTTAACGGAAGTCAAGATGCCATGTTCTTAATAAATGTTAATCGTGATGACAGCTTTGCATATCATATGATCAATAAGGGGTATGAGATAGATGTAGGTACATCAGCTGAGTCAGTCAATGGATTGACACCGAAGGGTTTATATGGAGAGACGATTGGAAGGCAAATAGAAAGTCATTATATTGATTGTATAGCTGCAAAAAAACCAATTATTTATGAGGAGACCTTCACACTTTTAGGGAAGAAAAAGGTTTGGCATACGCTGCTGTCACCTGTACTGGAAGAGGATAGAGTAGTACAAATAGTAGGCTCCAGCAGAAATATCACAGAACTAAAAGAATGGGAGGATGAAGTGTCAAGAGAAAGGCAGCTTTTCAAGGTCACTTTACACTCTATTGGTGATGCTGTTATTACGACTGATATAGAGAATAGAATTGTCATACTGAATAAAGTAGCAGAGGTGCTTACCGGATGGAAGCAGGAAGATGCCCGCGGAAAGTTTTTGAACGAAGTAATGACTACAGCTTATGCTAAGAAATATGATTTGTTTCAATATACATTAAATGAAGTACAAAGAGATGACAATCAACATATGGATTGCAAAGTACTATTATCAAAGAATGGAGACAAGAGGATCATTTCAAGCAGTGAAGCCTTTATCAAAGATGAAAGTGATAACGTATTAGGCGTAGTTATTGTATTCCGCGATGTTACTTTAGAGAAGCAAAAAGAAGAGGAAGTAAGATATCTAGGCTACCATGACAAACTGACCGGACTTTATAACCGCGCTTATTTTGAAGAAGCACTTGTGCGCTTGGATGAGGAAGCCTTTATGCCTCTAGGGTTAATCATGGCAGATTCCAATGGTCTAAAAATGGTAAATGATGTTTTTGGGCATGAGGAAGGTGACAAGCTGTTAAAGAAGATTACTAAAATATTCAAGTCCATTTGTGGTGAGCATGATATTGTTGCTCGTGTGGGTGGAGACGAATTTGCTGTTATTCTTCCACGTATTAGTCCGGAAAGAGCGAACCACATTATTTCAAGTATAAAGCAAATGTGTAATTTTGCGACTTCTGATTTGATTAGTCCTAGCGTTGCACTTGGACTGGCGATAAAAGCAAATACGGCTGAAGATATAAGAAAGGTTTATAAACTGGCAGAAGACAGGATGTACAATAACAAGCTGGTAGAAAGTAAAAGTATTAGAAGCTCAATCATATCGTCCCTAAAGAAAACACTGGAGGAAAGAACTCATGAGACAGAGGCGCATGCCCAACGTCTCAAGGAGCTTTCTACGGAAATTGGTAAGATTATGGATCTATATGATAATGAACTAGATGAGCTGTCACTTTTAGCAATGCTTCATGACATCGGGAAAATCGCAATACCGGATTATATTCTCGGAAAACCTGCCAAATTAAATGAGGATGAGTGGAAGATCATGAAAAGCCACTGTGAAATTGGATATCGCATAGCTGTTGCTTCACCTGAGCTTGCGCATATTGCCAACCTGATACTCAGCCACCACGAGAGGTGGGATGGCACCGGCTATCCTCAGGAACTCAAGGGTGAGGAAATTCCGCTGCTTTCCAGGATTATTGCTGTTGTTGATGCATATGATGCTATGACGAGTGATCGGCCTTATCATGCAGCTATTCCAAGTAAAGCTGCGCTAAAAGAACTTGAAAGATGCAGTGGAACACAGTTTGATCCTTTTATTGTTGAAAAATTTATAGAAGTAATATCAAATACTAAATAGCGGAGGTTTGATGCCTATCGCATCCACCAATGCATTGATTAACAGACTGGGAATGGTGGTTCTTAGTCTGTTTTAAATTCAATCCGGATTACACTTCTTGTTATAGATTCATTTAAAAAAGAAGTAAATGGACATACTTAATAAGATGTGTTAGCATATAGATTGCAGAAAAGCGCATATCTGATATTCTAATTAAACGCTTAAAAGCCTGTGCAAGACATAACAAATGAAAGAGGTGTACAAGACTGATTTTTCTTGTCTGTTATTTTAAATAGCACGAGAAATCTCTACATATGATGGAAAACAACAATTTAAATGATAAAATACATTCCCATTGGAAAACGCAAACGATCCTGTTTTTATCTAGCCAGACGATATCCTTATTTGGCTCAGCCTTAGTACAATTCGCTATTATTTGGTATATAGCAAGATCCACTAATTCTGGAATGATGGTAACGATATCAACGATATGTTCATTTTTGCCACAGTTAGTAATTTCATTATTTGCCGGAGTTTGGGCGGATAGATATAATAGAAAGATTTTAATTATGATATCAGATGGATTAATAGCTGCTTCAACACTAGTCTTAGCGATAATATTTTTATTTGGCTACAATAGTATGTGGTTGATATTCCTAGTTGCAGCTATACGTTCTATGGGTGCAGGAATACAAACCCCTGCTGTAAGCGCAATGATACCTCAAATCGTTCCCGAAGAGAAGCTCATGAGGGTAAATAGTATAAATGGAACGATTCAATCTATGATTTTTTTTGTATCACCTGCAATTGGAGGCGCAATTCTAACCTTTGGTGCATTTGAATCCATATTGCTCATTGATGTTTTTACAGCAATAACGGCAATCACAATTTTAGTTGTTCTAAAAATCCCTACACACAAAAAAGCTCTTGAGAAAATAGAAACAGATTATCTCTATGATTTAAAAGAAGGTATAAAATACTCTTTTAAAAACAACTTTGTCAGGAACTTAATCTCTTTTTATGCCATTACAATGTTTTTAGTTGTGCCGGCTGCCTTTCTTAATGTACTCATGGTAACACGTACATATGGAAGTGAGTATTGGAAGCTGACTGCCAATGAGATGTGCTTTTTTGCCGGTTCAATTGTTGGTGGAATTATTATGTCATCATGGGGCGGCTTTAAGAATCGTGTCGTTTCAATCGCTGTAGGGTGCTGTGCTTTTGGCGCATTAACAGTTGCAATTGGGATAGTAGACAAATTTTATATTTATTTAGGAATTATGGTATTAACAGGCATGACAATGCCGCTTTTTAATGTTCCAAGTATGGTTCTGCTGCAAGAAAAGGTAGAAACGAATATACAAGGAAGAGTTTTCAGCTTTGTACAAATTGTGTCTGCTGGGGTAATGCCCTTAGGAATGGCTATATTTGGACCTTTAGCTGATGTTGTTAAAATAGAGATACTCATGGTTATAAGTGGGGCAGCATTGATTTTAGTAGGAATCGGAATTTTCTATAATAAAGGCTTCCTAAAAGAAGGGATAAAGCCGTTGGAAGAAGAGATAGTATAAAGAAATCAATAAATTTAATATAGTATAGATAAACCCTGTGATTATACAATCACAGGGTTTTGTGTTGTGCAAGCCATGAAGTTGAGTTTGCTATATTCATTCTTTTGCTGCATTACGGTTTACAATCTGTTTTTGGATATCTTCAACAGATGATTTATTCAAGGAATATCTTTTTAAGCTTAAAAGAGCAGCTATGAAGCTTATTCCTGAGGCAAAGCTGAGTACTAAACCAAGGGTTACGACAGTATCTTCGGATTGAACAGGCAAGCTTGAGTTAAACTTTATGATATCTAGAATAAAACCAATGAGCAGCAAGGCAATGGATTGTGAAAACTTGTAAAACAAGGTTAAGCATCCGTAGTAGCTGCCTTCAGAGCGCTTGCCGGTGTTCAGTTCCTCGATATCAATAATATCAGCTATCATTGAAAGTGGGAGTGTAAATAGTCCTCCGGTACCAAAGCCTGCTAAAGCCGCGAAGGGTAGAAAATATAATGCATTGCCCGAGGTATAGTTCTTAAACAATACTAAAGCAAAGAAATAAGCGGAGGCAGTGATGCAAAGCGTCAGGCCAAGCTTTATGGAGGGCTTCTTATCAATCTTTTTTGATATAGAAGTCCAAACAGGTTGTGAAATAATGCTGATAGCAAATTGTGTTCCTATAATGAGTGCAATTTGCTGATTGTCTAGAGAAAAAGTATAGGTGAAAACATGGAGGCCGATATTACTAAATATTGCAGAAGCGATATTGTTAAACATATATGTTAAAGCAATAGATCTAAATATAACATCTCCAATAATACTTTTGAAGGACACCAAGGAATTACGGATACTTAGCTTTTCAACAGATTGATTCTCCGTTAACCTTAAGACTGGGATATACTTCTTCGTGAAAAAGAAGCAGGCCATTGAAAATATAACAATGATAATAGAAGAACAAAGTCCCATATAGCTGTATGCTTTGGGATTCAGCTGGCCAATTGGAAATTCAGCACTTGGTTGAAAGAAAAAATAGAGTAAAAAAACAGAAACAAAAATAAGACCAAATAAAAAAAATATGGTTTTGATCCCTTGTATGCTGGTTCTTTCATTATAATCATTTGATAATTCAGCACCTAAAGCAGTATAGGGGGTTATAAAAATTGTCATGAAGGTTTTTATTGCTATAATAATAATTAAAATAATAATAAATTTTGTTGCCACCGAAAAATAATTGGATATATTCCAAAGAAACAAGTTGAATATAGCTATGCCTATACCACCTATAACTAAATAGAGATGTCTTCTGCCAAAAAATTTTGATTTCGTATTGTCAGATATATAACCCATTAAGGGGTCTGTGATTGCATCCCAAGCTATGCTGATGCTAATTGCTGCACCAACAAGACTGCCCGGAATATTGAGTATTGCGGTACAATAAAACATTAAAAATGTACCTATCACTTGAATAGACACTCCTGCGCTGAAATTGCCTATTCCGTAGAATATCTTATCTAAAATCGGTATTTTGTTGGATTTACCAAGAGTAATATTATTCAATTATAGACTCCTTCATTTCAAAACTTAGAATATTGCCATTTGATATTGAGAATAGGTTGTTTACATTTATATTAGTAAGATTTTATGGTTACTATACTATAATATCTAAATTGTTAAAATAAGTGTACATTAATATAACATCCATGTATATAGAAATAAATGGATAAAACCTATCTTAAAGCTATTTATTTTAGACCAAAAGCTAAAATAAAATTAGCCTTACTGAGAGGGAGTAAATATAAATATGCTTGGCAGCAGCATAAAATAAAAAGGATGGCTTTTATTTAAGAATAAGACAAGAATTTGGCATTTTATACAATATTTATCTTGAATAAAATGGTTGTATATATTAAACTATTAAATGGTTTAATGATTAAATAATCGGGAAGGTGAACTAATGAAAAAAAGCTGTGACTTAAGTGAATTAGATAAGATTGCTTACGAGCTGCACAAAAAACTTTTTGCGCAAATTACAGAGGGAATCGAATTTCCTGTTACAAGCAGCCATATTTATATGTTGAACTATCTTAAAAATCAGCATGAATGTATGGTAACCGATATTGCGAACTATCTTGGGGTTACACTAGGCGCGGTTACAAGTCTGGTGGACAGATTATATGACTTTGGTCTTGTGAGCAGGGAAAGAAGTGAAATAGATAGACGTTTGGTCATGATAAGGTTAAGCGAGAGAGGCGAAGAGCTGCTAAAAAAAATAGATAAAAGACGTCAAGAAATATTTAATTACTATTTAAAAGATATGGATGAAGAAGAACTCTTATATCTAAGTAAGATAGCAGAGAAAATGATTGCTAAAATCCTTAATTCATAATTAGCCAAAGGCTATTCGAATTTTATATATGCAGATTTGGAGGAAGAAGAATGAAAAGAAATCAAGTTTTAATTGGACTAATTATTGCAAGTATGAGTCTTGGTATTGGATGTAGCTCACAAACAGCAAAGGATGCTGCCAATGTGGAAACGGAACAACCGATAACAGTAGAGGTTGCCAAGGCCGCACAAGGACAGATTGAGTCCATGGTTAGTTATAGCGGTAGAGTCAAGCCGATACAAGAAATTATAATCACCCCTAAGCAGCCTGGTAAGGTTACAAAGATTAACTTTGAAATTGGTCAGGAGGTTAAAGCCGGTGAAATATTATTTCAACTAGACGATACAGATGCATTGCTGCAAGTAAGTCAAGCTGCAGCATCGGTAGAATTAGCAGAAATAAATCTAAAAAAACTGTCAGGAAGTACATATGAGCAGCAGATAGCACAGCTCAAATCAGTAATGGTATCTGCTGAAATCAACTATAAGGATGCAAAGACCAATTATGAGTCAATAAAGTCACTTTATGAAATGGGTGCAGAATCCAAGTTTAACTTCGACCGTGCAGAATCGCAGTATAAGCTTGCTGAGCAGCAGTATCAGACTGCGAAAATAAACTTTGATATTACGGAGCAAGTGAGTGCCTCTGAAAATATAGCCGCCGCGAGAGCACAGCTGAATCAATCAAAGGTCGCATATCAAATTGCTAAGAATGCCTTAGAGAATACAAATATAAAATCACCTATAGATGGTGTTGTTGCTGCAAAAAATGTTAAGGTAGGAGAATACATCAGCAATGCAGCAGCCTCCTTTATCATCATAGACCATTCAAGCTATACTGTAGATCTTGATGTAAACGAAGATGTGATTGGAAAAACTGTAATAGGCGACCATACCAAAGTCTTTATACATTCTATATCAGAAGAAGCATTATCAGGCACAATAATAGCTGCAGCACCTTCCGCTGATATGAAAAAGCAGACCTACTTGGTTAAAATCGCCATTGATAATCCTCCCAGTACTTTAAAAGGCGGTATGTTCGCAGAGGTAAAGCTAATTCTAAATAAGGTAGAGAATTGTATATCTGTTCCATTGACTTCTGTTATAGATGAAGACGGTAAAAAATATGTATTTGTCCTCAAGGGTGATAGAGCAACGAAGGCTGAGGTTACAGCCGGGATGTTTAATGATAAAGAAATACAAATCATAAATGGAATTTCAGTGGATGATGCAATTGTTGTTAAAGGACAGGATTTCCTGAAGGACGGATCAATAGTCGTCGTTTCAGGCAATTAAGAGGTGTAAGAATGAAATTATATGAAATATCCGTAAAGAGACCCATAGCCGTATTGATGTGTGTGTTAATTGTACTGGTGTTGGGTGGGGTATCCTTGTCAAAGATACCCGTCGATTTAATGCCTAATATTAGCTTTCCTATTGCAATTGTGTCAACAGAGTATAGCGGTGTAGCACCACAGGAAGTTGAAACCATCGTAACAAAGAATATAGAAAATGCTATTGCGACAGTAAATAATATAAAATCAGTTCAATCTACATCCAGTGAGGGACGTTCAATTGTTATTGCAGAGTTTAATTCAGGAACAGATATGGATTTTGCCACGCTGCAAATGAGAGAAAAGGTTGATATGATAAAGGGTTATCTGCCTGACGATATTGGGAGCCCCTTGGTAATGAAAATCGATCCTAACATGCTGCCAATTGTCAGCATCAGCGTAACAAATGGCTCTGACGAAACATTGCTCAAGAAGTTTGCGGAGGATCAGGTCAAGCCGAGGTTGGAAAGATTAGCCGGAGTAGCTTCGGTAGGCATTTCAGGAGGAAAGACACAGGAAATACAGGTCAATGTTGATCCCGAAAAAGCTGCTGGCTATGGTGTGTCATTAAATCAAGTTATGGCAATATTACAAAGTGAAAATTTAAACCTGCCTGGCGGTACGATAGAATATGCCGATAAGAAGCTATTGCTTAGAAGTACCGGTGAATTCAAAAGCATTGAGCAGATTAAAAATATACCAATTGCACTTCCGAATGGCACAACCTTGTATGTCCGCGATATTGCAGAGGTTCTAGACACTCATAAACCGATTGACTCCTACAGCAGAACAAATGAGAAAAACAGCATCAGCATCAGTGTTCAAAAGCAAACAAACGCGAATACAGTGAATGTTGCCAGAGCAGTAAAAAATGAATTGCAGAAAATCGAGAAGGAATATACGGATACAAAAATAGAACTAATTTTTGATCAAGGTGAATTTATAGAACTATCCATTAACAATGTTGCAAATAATGCCATTGTAGGTGGTCTGCTTGCTGTCTTAATCCTATTTATCTTTCTTAAGAATGTTCGTACTACAATGATTATTGCAACAGCAATCCCTATTTCTATTATTGCAACTTTTGTTTTGGTATACTTTGCAGGGATATCCCTTAATATCGTATCCTTGGGAGGTCTTGCATTAGGGGTAGGAATGCTGGTTGATAATGCCATCGTAGTACTAGAGAATATTTACAGACATCGAAATGAGGGTTACAGCAGAGTGGAAGCTGCTTTGCTGGGAACAAAGGAAGTGGGCGGAGCTATTCTTGCTTCTACCTTGACAACAATCGTCGTATTTTTGCCAATTGTGTTTACAGAAGGAGTAGCTGCTGACATTTTCAAGGAAATGGCTTTGACCATCTCATTTTCATTACTGGCATCATTAATCGTAGCACTGACATTAATACCAATGCTAAGCTCTAAGTTTCTAAAAATAATTAAGGCTCACGAAGCATCAAAAAATAAAACCATGAACAAGATTTTCGATAGGTGGGACAATGTAATCAATGGCATTGACACGCTTTATCAGAAAATACTAGTTTGGGTGTTAAAGCATAAGCGTAAGACATCATTGATCGTATTAGGGATATTTTTATGCAGTTTGCTTTTGATACCTTTTATAGGGTCGGAATTCTTTCCTAAAATGGATGAAGGAAGATTTGATGTAAGTATCCAATTGCCAAAAGGAAGCTTGATAGAAAACACCAACGCAGTAGCAGAGCAATTGGAGCATACGATTTCAAAGCTTCCTGAATTGGAAATGATGCATGTCAGCGTAGGTGGTTCAGGCAACTTATTTGCTGGAATGGGCGGTGTCAATAGTGATTCAGCGACGCTTAACGTTACACTAAAGCCTGTAAAGGAAAGAAACAGAAGTACATCACAAATCGTGGAAGTAATGCGGAATTCAGTGAAGAGCATTGCCGGAGCTGAAATAAAAATTGATGAGGTCGCTTCTACCTTCGGCGGCATGAGTGGTGGTGCTGTGGTATCTATACAGATTGGCGGGCCGGATTTGGAGGTCTTGAAGGGAATATCAAAGGACATAGAAAAGCTGGTAAGCAGTACAAATGGAACTAGACAGGTTGAATCCAGTATTTCTGAAGGAAGACCGGAAGCACAGATATACATTAATCGAGATAAAGCATCTGCTTATGGGCTATCTACAACTCAAATCGCATCAGTTGTGAGAACGGCGGTTGAAGGACGCGTTGCCACTACCTACAAGCTGGATGGGCAGGAAATAGACATCAAGGTACAATACCCAGAAGAGAAAAGAAAAACATTGGAACAGCTGAAGTCCGTTACACTACAGTCCAATTTGGGGATAAGCGTGCCATTACTTGAAATCGCAGAAATTAGAATTGAACAAGGACCTACAAGCATTAGCAGAGCGGACCAAGAACGCTACGTTACTGTAACTGGAGATGTATTTGGCAGAAATGCCGGTGATGTTAATAGTGAACTTAAAAGCAAGGTAAAGGATTACAAAACACCGGATGGCTATTCCATCAAGTTTACCGGTGAAGATCAGCAGATGATTGAAGCATTCACTAGCCTTGGATTGGCGTTAATATTGTCAATATTTTTAGTATATATGGTTATGGCAATACAATTTGAATCCTTGATTCATCCCTTAACAATAATGTTTTCTGTACCAATTGCATACTCCGGATCAATCTTTGGTCTTGCAATTACCAACAAGGCACTCAGTGTACCTGCATTTATCGGCGTAATCATGCTTGCCGGAATTGTGGTAAACAATGCCATCGTTTTGGTGGATTATATCAATACCCTAAGGGGTAGAGGTATTGGTAGAGAAGAAGCAATTATTAAGGCGGGGCCAACGAGATTGAGGCCAATCCTTATGACTACATTAACTACGATACTGGCTCTTATTCCATTAGCCTTAGGAATTGGTGAGGGCGCAGAAGCTATGGCCCCTATGGCCATTGTCGTAATATTTGGATTGATGACATCAACGATGCTGACCTTGCTTATAGTACCTGTAATCTACAGTGTTTTTGACGACTTATCACTCAATATGAAAAGACGTTTGAAAAAGTCAAAGGAGCAAAGTGTAGTAAGTCCGTAATATGAAATATCATATCACTATGCAAATTATAAATAGAAGCGAGTTGTGAAGACTGCGATATAGATTGCAGTCTTTTATTATGGACTTTAGTCTGTTGAGCTCACCAAAGTGAGCGAAACATAAAACCACCTGCTATGCGGGTGGTAGTCAAAAGTTATACAAAAAACTCT
>JAQSYD010000196.1 GCA_029256325.1 Clostridia bacterium | reverse complement strand
ATTAAGAAAGAAACTGCCCTTTTGCTTACCTCAGCCTTGGGGCACATCTGCTCAAAGGCATGATAACACCCCTTATAAATCTCAAAATCAACGGGTACTCCCGCTTTTCTTAAATTTTCTACATATTGTATAGTTTCATCTCTAAAAGGCTCCAAATCACCAACAAAAGTGGCTGTCGGCGGAAGATTGCTGTAATCCTCTGATCTGGCTGGGGCGGCGTAGCTAGGTACATTTGGTGTGCCGTATATTTCACCAAGATATAGTCTCCAAGCATTATAGTTGGACTTCGAATTCCAAACAGGAGCGTCATTTTCCTTAGACGATTCGCTTGTCATTCTATCATCCAACATTGGGTACAATGGCATTTGAAACGCAATAGCTACTTCACCTTTATCTCTTGAATATAGTGTTAAAGCAGCAGTTAATCCACCTCCTGCACTATCACCACCCACCATAAGTTGATCCTCTCTGATTCCTAACTCTTTTGCATGGCTTTTCATCCATAAAAGAGTTTTATAGCTGTCTTCCAAAGCGGCAGGATATGACGCTTCAATAGACAAACGATAATCAGGAGCTATCACTATACAGTCGCTATCTTTGATAAACCTTTTTGCCATCCCTAGTGCCTGTTCCGGGGCCCCCAATGCATATCCCCCTCCATGCAGCCAAAGTATGCCAGGAACATTCTCTTTCGGCTCTAACGGCTTAAATATACATATACGCAGCTTTGAACCATCTTCACGCAGAATCCACTCTTCAACAAATTGAATCGTATTATCTTTCACCCTCATCTTTATTCTAAGTTTACCCAACAGTCGTAATTTGCCTTCTGTGAATGTGTTATTAACAATCTTAATCATTCTTCCTGTGGTTCTTAGCTCTTTGTCAATCATTTTATTTTCTATTTTCATTATATGGCCCTTCCCTCCTTTACCAATCGATAAGAACCCAGTTGCATGAATCTACAGTGTATTTTATTTTACTATAATACTTACTGACTCAACAATTGCATTCCTGAGCAATCCAAAACCCCTGCTGAGCTATCACAGCAGGGGTTTTATAATGATCTACTCTTTAACCACCAGAGCTACGGGCTCACATTTGATTTCGATTTATCATGTTTTAGTTGTTCTTCTCCCCATAGAGACAGTTCTTTCAATGCAGGCAGTAGTGCTTTACCTCTTTCGGTTAGAGAATATTCAACTTTAGGCGGAATTGTTTCATACTGCATTCTAACAACAAGATTATGTCCTTCTAACTCTTTTAAAGATTTTGTAAGCATCATATTAGTAATACCTTTAACTTTTCGTTTTAATTCACTATATCTAGTAAAATCATTATCAAATAAATACCACATAATAGGCAACTTCCACTTTTGACCAATAATCTCTAATGCGTATATAAGGGGACACTTTGTCTCATAAATACTATCATTAGCGAACCCTACATTACAATCCATATCATTATTCATAATTACAACTCCCTTAAATTCAATGGTATACTTTTTATACTTACACAGAAAAAACTGCATACTTGCATCTTTCTTCCCATATGCTATATTTAGTATATCAGAAAACTCAAGAATTAAATACTATAACGATATATAAAAATAAGGAGTGCTGCTATGAAAGTTTATGCTATTAACGGAAGTCCAAGAAAAAGTAATAATACGGCTACATTACTTCAAAAAGCTTTAGATGGAGTAAAAGAATCAGCAAAAGGTAAAGAAATTGAAACTGAAATAATTAATCTATATGATTTAAACTATACTGGGTGTAAAAGCTGCTTTGCCTGCAAGAGACTTGGTGGTACGAATTATGGA
Source organism: Clostridia bacterium (assembly GCA_029256325.1). GTDB lineage: Bacteria > Bacillota > Clostridia > Lutisporales > Lutisporaceae > GWB2-37-7. The sequence goes on along the minus strand of JAQSYD010000196.1, from coordinate 782 downwards.
AAATGTGCTATAAAGGATGATATTTATGAAGTTTTAGAAAAACTTTCTCAAGCTGATGGTATTATCTTCGGCTCTCCAATATATTTTGGCACTATAACAGGTCAATTGCAGTCATTTTTAGAAAGACTACTATTTCCTTCTTTGGTTTATGATAAGAACTATTCTTCAATTGCACCAAAAAAGATACCAACAGCATTCATTTATACAATGAATGCTCCTGAAGAAGCAATGAATCAAATTGGTTATTTAACAACCTTCAACAACATTGAATCTTCTATTGAACATATATTTACAAAACCTTTAGTTATGTATTCAAATAGTACTTATCAATTTGATGATTATTCAAAATATAAATCTGACGCATTCTCTGAAGAAGAAAAGGCAAAGCATAGAAAAATACAATTTCCTTTAGATTGTCTAAAGGCATTTGAACTAGGTGCAAATTTAATAAAGTAATATAATAAATTACTATGAAGTTTTCTTATACTTAATCATAACGAGTTTTAGAAAATCCTAATAAACAATATAAATATTAATTAATGTAAATAACGCCCTTGAAATATTCAGATTAAACTTTATATTTCAAGAGCGTTTTATATTTTAACATTTTTCTTAAACAGAGCCAGATATTAAGACTAACATTTAATATTCTACTACTCCCTAACCACCAACGCTACGGCCTCACAATAGCTGGTATGCGGAAACATATCCAAAGCTCATGCAAGTCTATTTATTGTATATCCTGTACAGAAATACCGCTGCCTCGGCACGGGTGGTATAAG
>JAQSYD010000087.1 GCA_029256325.1 Clostridia bacterium | reverse complement strand
TAAAGCCTACTTTTTCCAATATTATTCTATATTCTTCTGCACTCAAAGCGCCGGCTATACAGCCCACCCAAGCTTCTGCAGCCTTTTTTATTTCCTGCGGGACATCCTTTAGCACGATAATATCTGAGATTGCTAACCTGCCCCCTTCCTTAATGACTCTATATGCTTCCCCTAAAGCCTTCTCCTTGTCTTCAGACAGATTTATTACACAATTGGATATTACTGCATCAACAGTTCTGTCAGCCATTGGAATATCTTCGATATAGCCCTTTATGAACTCAACATTTTCTACGCCCATTTTTCTTTTGTTCTTATTTGCGAGCTCAAGCATTTCATCGGTCATATCCAAACCATAGATTTTACCTTTGCTTCCTACATATTTTGTAGCCAAAAGAACGTCAATTCCGCCGCCGCTGCCTAAATCCAGAACTGTCTCACCTTCTTTAAGCTGCGCTAAAAACAGCGGATTTGCACAGCCTAAGGATGCATGAATTGCTTCAATAGGCAGACTATCGAGGTTTTCATTTTGATATATAATAGAGTCATCACTGATGGTGTCACAGCAGGATGAAGCTCCGCAACAGCTGCTCTTAGACTGCTTATTTACTTCCTTTGCTATTCCACCATAGTAATTCTTTACTTGTTGCTTTATGTCATAACTCATTTCTATTTCTCCTTTTAACAGCATTTATTATTTTTCATAGCTTCAACCACTAAGGCTAAGCTTTCAATTACCTGTGCATGCTTTTCTTCGGGAATATCCTTTAATAAACATGCGTAGTACATATTCATGTTTTTTTCTATACTCTCATATACAGTCCATCCCCTATCTGTTAGTTTCATTTTAATGTATCGTCTATCCTGCGGATCGATTTCTCTGACTACAAGCTGTTGATCTACAAGATTATTAACAGTCCTGCTTATTGTACTATTATCAAGCTTTAATATATCTGCTAATTCATTTAAGGAAATCTCTTGTGCTGTGCCAATCTCAATGATTGCATGACACTGCCCGATTGTTGTTCCGCAGCAAGATGCTTCACTTTTGTCAAGAATCCCTAAATTTCTAACCAATAATCTAGTAAGATCTCTTAGTTCATATACGTATTTGTTTTTATCCATAGATTACCACCTCATTATTATTGTATCATGCAATAGTTGCATGTTGCAACTATTATTTTAAAAAAAGACTAATAGTTATACTACTAGCCCTTATATTATCAATTATAGTATCTCCATTTCATATCTACCATATCCTTCAACATAGATATGCAGGATATTTTTCTTTAGATTTTTCTCCAGCACATCACTTGCTATATATAAAACAATATCCTCAACTGCAAAAGCTTCGAACTCTTCCGTGTTTTCCGGTTTGCCCATCAGCCCTGATGGTGCTTCAAAAGCCATTCATCAGCCATGAATGGTAATTCTAAAGGTTACATTCATCGCATCTCCTTTTTGTTTTATATAATTGTACAGCCAGGGAGAAATAGATGCCTTCCTCATAAAAATACCTCTTTATATTTATTTGGGTGACACTGCTGATCCTGCAGCTCTTGGCTTTTGTGGCTGAAGTCTGCATGCACAACCTCCAACCATTTCATAGTCCCCATCTTTTTTCAGTGGCAGACCTGCTCGATCCCATTCCACAATTCCACCGGCCATACATGCAACCTGAGAATAACCTTGTTCAATAAGGTAAGATGCGACTATTTTGCATTGATTGCCGACGCTGTCCGCTATAATGAGTGGGGTTTGTTTGGGTATCGAATAAAATTCATCACGATATATGCTGTAGGGTAGATAAATCACCTCTGGTACATCAAAGACCCGGAAGCTTGTTTCGTATTCCGGCCTTATATCTACGATCGCTGCACCATCCTTCACATATTCATATGCCTCACGGGGAGATAGTGAAATCTGACTGAAAAATTGATTCATCATTTTCCTCTCCTCATCTTAATAAATAGTGTTATTTATTGAATAAAATTATACTTCTCTAATCAACTCATTCAGTTTCTCGCCTTTTAATTCTTCCGGTGTCCATTCAATAACTGCAAAATTTCCCATGGATATTTCATTTACTTTGTTAATCCACTGAACTTCGTTGGTGGCTTTCACCTTTAAAATTTCATTCGTTGTATTTGAGGCATAGAAGCTTGAATTGATAACCCACCATTTACTATGAATTCCGGCCCTGTTTAAATCATCTCTCAATCTCAAAGCTTCATGTACCGGCGTTGCTTCAGCAAGAGTTACTATAATTACCTCTGTATCCTCTTCATTTCTAAGCTTTGGTAAAAGCTTCTTAACAGCTTCAGGAATATCCCCTTGAGAACGCTGTATTTCTTTATGGTAGCTTTGCGTAGAGTCTAAAAGAAGCAATGTATGTCCTGTAGGTGCTGTATCTATAACTACAGCTTCATTCTCGGAGCGTTCTACAATCTCAGCAAAAGCTCTAAATACAGCTATTTCTTGCGTACAAGGAGATCTTAAGTCTTCTTCAATATATTCTAGGTCATCACCACTCATTGTCTCTCTTGATTTACTTAAAACAGTTTCTTTATACTTTTCAAGCTCTTCCTTTTCGTCAATGTTGCTTAAGGTAATACCATAGCTTTCATCTATCACAAACCTTAAGTGGGCAGCGGGATCTGTCGTTGTCAAATGCACCTTCTTGCCCTTTTTTGCTAAGCCTAGAGCAATAGCGGCAGCTATTGTAGTTTTGCCTACGCCCCCTTTGCCCATTGTAAATATAACTTTTTTACCACTGTTATATAAATCATCTATAACCATGTTAAGCCTTGGTACATTATCCGCAGTTAAAGCTTCTCGGCTATATTTTATTTTGCTGTCATTTAAGAATGCTCTGATATTTTCTAGACCAGTAACATTATATGGTCTTAAAGGTATTTGAAATGTCTCAATATTCTCTAGTGCTTTCGGTATATTCTTTAGTGCACTTTGTTGTTTTTCATATATTGCATCAGAAAGATCATCATCATGAGACTTAAGTACACCATTTATAATCAAAATCTGATTGTGAACACCAATATCTTGAAGCTCTTTGGCTGCTCTTTCTGCTTCAATTAAAGGAGAAGGTTCCGGTCTGGCTACGAGTATAAGCGTTGTTTTTTCTCTGTTTGCTAGGTTCTCTACTGCGTTTCTGTAGATCTCCTTTTTGCTTTCGAGTCCGGAAAGCTGTCCTAGACAGGAGGCTCCATGGGTATTTTCACTGATAAAGTTGCTCCATGCTGACGGCAGCTGAAGCATTCTCAAGGTATGCCCCGTAGGAGCAGTATCAAATATGATATGGTCATATTCCATTGCAGCTTTTTCATCTGTGATAAAGCCGGAAAATTCATTAAAAGCAGCAATTTCAACAGTACATGAGCCCGAGAGCTGTTCTTCCATATTGTTTAAGACTGCCTCTGGCAATTTGCCGCGATAGGGGGCTATTACACTTTCCCTATATTCAGCAGCTGCTTCCTCAGGATTAAAATTGGCTACAATCAGATTAGGAACACCTGCTATGGCTACCCCTTTGTTGTTTAATTCTGTGTTAAAAACGTCTTGAAGGTTGGAAGCTGGATCTGTACTTATCAGCATGATTTTTTTACCTGAATCTGCTAATGTTACTGCTGTAGCACATGCTGCAGAAGTTTTTCCAACACCGCCTTTTCCTGTAAAAAATAGATATTTGGTTAAATTTATATCGGCTAAACTAAAATCTTTTAACAAAACGCATCCCTCTTTTCATTAAGAACAGCATCCATCCTTGCAGCCGCAGCCTCTGGTTATTTTAGCGACTGTACCTTTCAGATATTTTTCTGATATGTCTAAGTGCTTGCATATTTCTTCGTCTGTTGGATAAGTCTTTATTTTAACTACTTTATCATCAACCATTGTAACGGGAAGAATTTCGACTCCATTGGTATTTAGCATTCTGTTGATTTCTGTATTGTCTACGAAAATTTGCGGGTTACTGGATAGATTATATCTTTCAACCAATATTCCATTTTTCTTTAAGTTATTTATAACAGTGGAAAGTCTTAATAATTCTGGATCTACAGATGGTCCACAAACCCCTGTTGAACAGCACATAGCCGGTTCAAAAATAATCATCTTTTTCATAATCTTTCACTCCTTCTATTTAAATAAATACGTTTTCTATTTACAATCCTTATGCTTTTCCGGTTCTAATGATATCTGCAAAGGCTTGCGGCAGCCCATTTTCCTCAATTGCTTTTGCGGTCTGCTCAAAGTCGTATTCAACCTCATGTATCTCAACATTTGCATTTTCACTCTTTAGGTCAATGACTACATAGTTCGCTTTTGGGTTGCCTGTTTTTGGTTTTCCGGCACTGCCTGCGTTAACAAGCATTTTATCTCCGTACATTTTATAGTAAGGCTTATGTGTATGACCACAGACAAGTATATCTGCTTCAAAATCTGCCATTACCTCTTCAGCTTCCTTTGAATCCTCTTTGAGATATTCATTGATCATTCTTGGACTGCCATGTACAAAAAGGATTGTTTTGCCCTCAAAGCTCATTTTCACTTCCTTCGGGAGACCTTTCAAGAATTCTTTATTATCTTCTCTCGTTTCATCAATCGTCCAATTCAAAGAAAGACCGGCATTCTGTGCATCAGTCGGATCCGGATAATCACAGCCGCATATCATGAGCTCCTCACCCACTGCTTCATCATAGTTGCCTTTAATTGTCAGTATCTTATTTTCTCTGATTGTATCTATGACCTCATTTGGGAAGGTTGCATAACCTACTAAATCACCCATGCACAGGATTAAGTCGATGTTTCTATTATCGATATCAAGCAACACTTCATTCAAAGAAAATATATTGCTGTGTATATCTGCTATTACTGCTATTCTCATATTTATTCTCCTTTATACTTCGTTATTTTGAAACCAATGTTTTGTATTGTTTGCTATTCTTACCAGCAGCAACATAACAGGCACTTCTACCAATACTCCTACTACTGTAGCCAATGCTGCACCGGAATCAAGTCCAAACAGTGAAATTGCGACTGCTACAGCAAGCTCAAAGAAGTTGCTGGCACCTATCATGCCTGCCGGCGCTGCTATTTCATGCTTTAGCTTCCATACCTTCGCCCATCCATAGGATAGGAAGAATATGAAAAATGTCTGTAATGTCAAGGGTACAGCAATAAGTGCTATATGAAGCGGATTGTTGATAATGATCTCACCTTGGAAAGAGAATATGATGATCAATGTAAGCAACAACCCTATTACTGTGATGTTATCAAATTTCTTAATAAATACGTTATCAAAGTACGCTTGGCCTTTGTTCTTAATTACAAATCTTCTTGATAAATAGCCTCCGGCTAAAGGTATTACAACGAATAGTATGACTGATAAAAATAATGTATCATAGGGTACGATTACATCGCTGACTCCTAATAGAAAAGCAACGATAGGTGTAAAAGCCACTAATAGAATAATATCATTCACTGCTACCTGTACTAATGTGTATGCCGGATCGCCTTTTGTTAAGTGGCTCCATACAAAAACCATTGCAGTACAAGGTGCTGCACCCAACAATACTGCGCCTGCCAAATAATGCTTGGCTAAATCTGCAGGTATAAGAGCTTTAAACACTACATAGAAAAAAAACGATGCTATGAAATACATTGTAAAAGGCTTTATCAACCAGTTTGTTGCACAAGTTACAATTAAGCCTTTTGGTTTTTTGGTTGCATTTACTACACTTGAAAAATCTATTTTTAACATCATTGGGTATATCATAAGCCAAATTAAGATTGCTACAGGTATTGAAACCTTAGCATATTCAAACCTGCTTAAGGTCTCCGGCACGATTGGCAGTACCTGGCCTAAAACAACACCTGCTACGATGCAGATTGCCACCCAAACGGTCAGATATTTTGCAAAGAAACCCAATGCTTCATTGTCCTTTTTTTTGAAATCTTTTGTATCACACATTCTAAAATCCCCCTTAGTTACTAAGACATCCCTTGGCATCTTTTAGATCATCACAAGATATGCCGCTGCTTTTGTATTTTTCCAATGCTATTAAATCAGCTTTACATTTTTCAATTTTGTTTAGTTCCATAAATATGAAATCCTTTAAAAATGGAAACTCCGCTAATGTATCATCATTCATTTTATAATATACGTATAAAGCTCTCTTTTCATTTTTTATGAGTCCGGCAATTGATAGTTTATTAAGATGCCTTGATGCATTTGATTGATTAATGCTAAGTATTTGCTCAATTTCGCACACACAAAGTGCGCCTTTGCTCAGTAAACTTAAAATTCTTAGGCGTGTTTCATCCCCTAATGCTTTCATTATTTGTATCAGATCCATATTTTCACCTCCTGTATATTACTATATTCGCTTTTACTCATATAATATGTTATCCCATAGTCAAAGTCAACCTACTTAACAGAAATTTAACACTTCTTATTTATGACTTTTGTACACTTCATGATTTATCACTTATCAAAATACTTCTTTTTTAATTTGTCCATTAGATAAATCATTTATGAAGTCTTAAGCATTCACTCATTTTCAAAACACTTTCATCATATAAGTAATTGAAAACATAAAAGGATGGTTGCACTATGAAGGATTATCTGCCTTATTTCTTTGCCATGGCTGCAGGAATTTTTACTGCTTTGGAAGTAGGTATAAATGCTCGGCTTGGTAAATTAGTGACGCCTAAGATTGCTACTCTACACAGCTTGATCATTGGCGTTCTTTTTTTCTTTACAATTAATCTATTTCAGGGGTCTCTTTATCAATATAAAAAAATATTAAAAATAAACCCAATGTTGCTTATTGGCGGTTTTTTTGGTGCGCTTATCATATATATTTCTACTAAAACCGTACCAAAGCTCGGGATTACGACGACCTTAATTTTAGTTGTTTCTGCAGAAGTTTTGACAGGTCTATTTATTGACTGCTTCATTACCAGGGAACAAGCATTTGATATCTTCAAAATAGCCGGCCTGTTATTTGTTCTCATTGGAATTTATATTTTAGTAGACTAGCTGTATATAAAATATTCTAAAATAAGACAGCCTTGAATACACTTTAGTATTAATACATAAAGGAGGATTAGCGTGAAGAGCAAACGCAGTACAATGGGCATAGTAGTCCTCTCATTAATACTTTTAATTGTAATTGCAATACCTTTAAAAGCTTACACTTCGAAGCTGGTATATAAAGTAAATCACTATCTGCCTAATAATTTATATGTAGATCGTCTTCATCTCGGCGGTAAAACACTGGAGCAAGCTTTTAATGCATTAAGTATGCTTGAGGAAGAGCAATTAAAAAAACCTATTACCATACTTTTTGATGATGGCAAGGGCTATTATGAGAGCAATAGCTTTACATATGCACAGCTGGGCTATTTTGCAGATATGACAAATGTTGTTGAACAGCTTAATGCAATTATGGACAAGGACATCGGCATTATAAATAGGTTCTTACGTTACAGAAGCATTGAAAAATCTAAGCTGGTTTTTCCATTGAATTTTAGCATTCATTATGACAAGTATATAAAAGCATTAGAAATATTCGATAATCGCAAATTAAAATACCCAGTAGACGCTAAGTTTGAAATCGAGAATGGAAAAGTGCAGATTATTGCAGAAGAATATGGTTATTCTTACGATAAAGAAGGATTATATAAGGAATTGCAAAGAAACAGAGATCTTACTACAGCGAAGCTTAATGTGAAGGCAGTTAAGCCCACTATAACGGCAGAATTGCTTAAGGCGCAGGGCATCAAAGAGCTTATATCAAGTTTTACCACAAAATTTGATGCAGGCAATGTACCAAGGTCTTCCAATATAAGACTGGCTGCTAAAATCATAGATGGTACTATTCTGCCCCCAGGCACAACCTTCTCCTTCAATGAGGTAGTTGGTGAGCGTACTGAAGAAAAAGGATTTAAGGAAGCGGGCGTATATATAAACGGTAAGGTAGACACTGGTATAGGAGGCGGCATTTGTCAGGTTTCTACTACTCTATATAATTCAGTACTTTTGGCAGATCTTCATATTAAGGAAAGAAGCAATCATAGTCTTACGGTGCCCTATGTGCCGTTAAGCAGAGATGCAGCTGTCAGCTGGGGTACACAAGACTTTAAATTTACAAACAATACCGAAAATCATATATTCATACACAGCAAAACTACCAGTGGCTCCATCACCTTTGAGCTCTACAGCACAAAAGCGAATAAAAAGGTTGAGCTTATATCTACAACCTTATCAAGGAACAAAGCACCTGTACAATATATTGATGACATGACTGCAGTTTTCGGTCAAGAAACTGTAATTGACAAGGGACATGACGGCTTTCAGTCACAGCTTGTAAAAAATGTTTATGTAGATGGTAAAATTGTAAGCTCTGAGCTTGTTTCCAAGGATAAGTATTCAGCTGCAATAAAAATTATAAAACGCGGCATAAGAATTCCTGAATCCATACTTGAGATGAAGGATTAAATGTAAAACCGAGGGCTCAGCCCTCGGTTTTTAGCTTTCTTTTATATTAATTATTCTCGTCGCATTTAATATGGCTACAACTGCTACTCCTACATCAGCAAAAACTGCTTCCCACATCGTAGCCAAGCCTCCTGCTCCAAGCAAGAGTACTATACCCTTTACTAACATTGCAAAGATAATATTTTGCCACACGATGGATCGTGTCCTTCGTGCAATTTTGATTGCGCTAATGATCTTATATGGCTCATCTGTCATAATGACGATATCCGCTGCTTCAATTGCAGCGTCCGAACCAAGACCTCCCATTGCAATACCAATATCTGCCCTGGCCAGTACTGGTGCATCATTGATTCCATCTCCAACAAAAACAAGCTTCCCTTTTGCACCTTTCAGCTGCTCAAGCTCCTCCAGCTTTTGGACCTTTTGATCTGGAAGCAGCTCTGCATGAACTTCATCAAGTCCAAGCTCTTGTGCAATTTTTTCTCCAACAGACTTCATGTCACCTGTCAGCATAGCTATTTTCTTGATTCCAAGACCATGAAGACCTTTTATTGCCTTAGCAGAATCTTGTTTTAACTCATCAGATATTACAATATAACCGGCATAGCTTTTATCAATAGCGATGTGAACAATACTGCCTAAAGCGCTACTATCAGTATAAGAAATACCTTCCTTCTGCATCAATCTGCTATTTCCTGCCAATACTTCTCTTGCTTTTATTTTAGTTTTTATACCGAATCCGGATATTTCATCATAATCTTGAATATCACCCTTGTCGATCTCTTTTCCGAATGCCTTCACAATTGACATTGCTATCGGGTGAGTAGAATAGCTTTCAGCATAAGCTGCATTCTCTAATAATTCATCTTTTGTAAAGCCATTGCTCGTTTTTACCTCTGTTACCTCGAAAACTCCTTTTGTCAACGTTCCAGTTTTGTCAAAAATCACTGTATCAACATCGTTTAGTGCTTCTAAATAGTTGCTGCCTTTTATCAAAATACCATTTTTTGAAGCACCTCCAATTCCGCCAAAGAAACCAAGTGGAATAGATACTACCAAAGCACAAGGACATGAAACAACTAAAAATATAAGTGCTCTGTACACCCAATCAGAAAAGGTTGCTCCATTTATAACCAAGGGAGGTATTATTGCTAAACCCAAGGCTATCATTACAACCACAGGTGTATAATATCTTGCAAACTTTGTTATAAAGCTTTCTGTAGGCGCTTTTTTGCTGCTGGCATTTTGAACTAAGTCAAGTATTTTTGAAACTGTAGATTCTCCAAACTCCTTACGAACCTCCACAGTCAGCAAACCATTTTTATTAATGAAGCCTGATAGAATGTCATCTCCAGCATTGATATCTCTAGGTATTGATTCACCTGTCAGTGCCGTAGTATCTACCATTGAACTGCCTTGAATTACCTTACCATCAAGCGGTACCTTTTCTCCAGGTTTTATGAGGATGATATCTCCTACTTTAATTTCTTCAGGAGAAACCTTTTTAATCTCCTCACCAAGCTTTAAATTTGCATAATCAGGTCTAATATCCATCAACGCTTTGATTGATTTACGGGAATTATTTACTGCTGCATCCTGAAAAAACTCACCTATCTGATAAAAAAGCATAACTGCTACACCTTCAGGATACTCCCCAATTGCAAAGGCACCAACTGTTGCTATACTCATTAAGAAGTTCTCATCAAATACTTGTCCTCTTGCAATATTTCTTATGGATTTTAACAGAACTTCTGAGCCTACAAGCAAATAGGCTGCAAAATAAAGTAAAAACTCTACCGTACTTGAGAATCTAAAAATCGTAGCCCCCAGAAATAATCCAACGCCCAGGATAAATCTTAGCATATCAGCTTTATTGATTGAATGGTCATGATGATGGTGATGGTCATCTTCATCCCCTACTTCGTGCTTATGAGCTTTTTCCTTTACTAATATAACATGAGACTCTATTCTGTTTATTATGGCAGTAACTTTTTCCATAATTATATTCACATCACTACCATGAGCGATTTTTAAGCTTAATCTTTTTGAAACAAAATCAATTGATATCTCTTCAATCCCATCCAGGGATTTTATACCAGCCTCCATTTTGCTGGCACAATTTGCTCAGCCGAGACCTTCTAAAATATAAACGAGCTTTGTTGGTTTATTTGCTAAATCCATGTTGCACCCCCTATTACATATAAATATTATTCCTTGATATGAATAAGTCCTAAATCAAATATTTGTTTTATATGGTCATCATCCAAGGAATAATAAACAATTTTACCGTCTTTTCTATATTTGACTAACCTTGCCTGCTTCAAAACTCTTAATTGGTGAGATATTGCACTTTGATTCATACATAAAAGTGCTGCAATATCACAAACACACATTTCTGATTCAAATAAAGCACATATGATCTTAATTCTTGTTGTATCTCCAAAAACCTTAAAAAGCTCCGCTAAATCATATAGAGTCTCTTCTTGCGGCATGATCTCTCTTGCTTTATTCACGATGTCTTCATGAATTACGGAACAAGAACAGCTGTCACCATAGTTTCTATTTTCTGACATATTACACCTCCTATTACATATGAATATGTATTCATATGTTCACTTATATTGTAATACTATATTATAAAAAACTCAACACTTTTATATCAAAATCTAAAAATAAAAATAACAAATAAGTTTCCCTATTTGTTATTTCAGCAACTTTTACTTCTTCTTACTTAAGCTAAGATATGTATCACTGCCAGCTGCCCATGACTTTAAATTCGCTAATCGCTCTCCATTATCGCCATGTTCCGGATTATCAAAGGCTTCACGAAGCGGGTGACAAGGTAATTCGGCACAATGTCCGCAATGGTTGTGTCCTTTTTCAATGGCGCATTTCGCGACTTGACACTGTCCCCAAAACATTTGAGCTTGAGCCTTTTGACAGCCTGGGCAATTGGTTTGTTCTTTCCATTCGCATTCACCACAATATGCACCGCATATACTCATCAATTCATTATCCATTGTTTTCCCCCTAAGCAGTTTTATCAATTACCACTGGTCATAATGTATTTTTGTTTTATCATATCTGTCTACCGCTGCTCTGTCTTCCACCTTATGTCCAACTACGACCATGCCAATAGGCTCGATATTATTTGGCAGCTTTGCTGTAACAGCTATAAGCTTTGTCAAATCCGGGTCGGGATATAAGCCGCACCAAACAGCACCAAGACCGATACCATGAGCAGCCAACAAAATATTTTGTATGGCGGCTGAGCAATCTTCAACTAGGAAACCCTTCGTTTTTTGAACTTCATCATCACCACATACGATGATGCAGCACCCTGCTTGAGGCAGCATTTTACCATATGGATGCATTTCAGCGATATACTGTAAGGTAGCAGGATTTTTTAGGACAACAAAGTGCCAAGGCTGCATATTATGTGCGGATGGAGCACTAAAACCTGCTTTTAACAAAGTCTCCATATTTTCATTGCTGATTGGAGCTCCGGTAAATTTTCTAATGCTTCTTCTTGTAAAAATAGCTTGTAATACGTCCATTGTTTTCATCCTTCCTGTTCTAGCTTTTTTATTTCATAGGGTGTATAAAGGAAATTACAGCGGGATATCGCTTTCTCTACATACTCACGAGGTCCGTTCATTTCAA
>JAQSYD010000086.1 GCA_029256325.1 Clostridia bacterium | reverse complement strand
ATTGCTTTGTTCATTTTATCAGCCATAAATTTCTCCCCCTTTTTTTGCTTTACTGCTTATCAAATGATTACCATAAAATTCCTTATGCTATCAATCAAATTTTATCATAGGTGCGTTTACATTTCAAATTACATCATTTATCGGCCAATCAAAAGGTATAATCGGATCATAAGCAGAATAACAGATGATATAATACATATATTATATTTAGCCTTATTGCTGTTATTAGGGATATAGCAGCTTGCATGCTGGATATTAAAGGAGGATTTATATTTATGAAACATAGAATTGTGGTTTACTCAGATTACATATGACCATTTTGCTATATCGGCAAAGGTATTGTCGACCAGTTAAAGAAAGAATTTGACATTGAAGATGAATGGCTGCCTCTAGAAATACACCCTGAGACCCCAAAAGAAGGAATGCCAGTATCCAAAAGATTCCCTGGCGCTTCTCTGGAAAAAATGTTTGCTAATCTAAGAAATACCGGAAAGCTTTATGGTATTGATTTTAAGGGCAATGACTTATTAGCAAATTCTCACTTAGCTTTAGCTGCAGGTGAATTTGCAAAAGAAAAAGGGAAATTTGAAGAATTTCATGAGGAAGTTTTTCATGCCTATTTTAACGAAGGAAAAAATATTGGAGATGTTGAGGTATTGTCAAGCATAGCTGAAAGTTTAGGATTAAATCAAGAAGAAATGGTAACAAAGCTTGAAGCCGGAGCTTATGATTATGTATTGAATGATACGCAAAACACAGCACATCAATATGACATTGTAAGTACGCCAACCTTTATCATTGATGATAAATATGCTATTGTAGGAGCACAGCCTGTTGAAGCTTTTAAAGAAGCACTTTTGGAGATTGAAAAAGAGTGATGTTTGTAATAGAACGATCAGTATTATTTGAATTAATAAAGCAGCTCGTGCATGTTTATATATGCGCTAGCTGCTTTATTTCAACATTTGAAATCTTACTTCTATATAGTCCTCAAATAACTGAATAACAGTGGTGCCCGCACCTATTGTTTCGGTGTTTCTATTTTATCATCTACTGTTTCCTAATATTACTATTTAAGTTTGCCTATTACAATTTTCCCGCTGCCTCACGTATCGCATTCTGATGACCCGTATCTTTTCTGTTTGTCCCATGAGTTCGGCTGTTTAAGAAGTGAACATCAAAGTGACCATCCATATTGTTTCCCTTTATTTTATCTAGGTTAGAGCCCGTTCCATAGCCCACACTTCTGTTTTTAATTATTGCTCCTGCCGGTGCACTGTCCCTTCCAGCATGAGGCATAGCTGCAATTGAAGCTGCAATTCTTCTTTCACCCAAAACTATGATGACGGGACGTCTTGTCCAACTCCATTTCCCGCCCCATAGTTCCTTCATGATTGCAGTATCTTCTTTTGTTAGGGTCTCGGCATCCGCATGATTCGTTCCATAGGTTCTTTTGATGTTGAAGGTCTTGCCTGTCCTATAATCTATAACCTGTGCCGTTGCTCCAATACTAAATTCATCTCTGACAACCTCCCACCAATCAAGATATGCTCCCGGTTCAAGCTTTGAGTCTTTGCTGCTATCTGTAGTGTCGTTTATATCTAATTCACTTCCGGTGTCATCCTGAAGATCCTCATTCACAATCTCATCAGTTAAATCCGGTTGTATATCATCCTTTGATGGAGCTATATTACCTTGCCTATTGATATTTCCTCTACTGGCTATGGTTAATCCTTTATCAGAAAGAATTGCTTTTTCGGTAGCAGCATTAAGACTGCCGCTAGCCTCAAGCTGGTTAGCTGCTTGAAATTTCTTTATGGCTACAGTTGTACCTGTCCCATTTATACCATCTGTTTTGCCATTATAAAGTCCCAGCTTTATCAGACTTTGCTGTATCTTTATTATTTTTTCTCTTTCTGTCTGCATTGCTGTCAATTTAGATTGTTCAAACACCTTTTTGTATGTATTGCTTCCTACAATTCCGTCTGTGCCTAATCCACTTTTCTTTTGAAATGACTTAACTGCTGCCTCCGTTACAGATCCGAAATATCCAGTTATTTCTCCCTTAAAATACCCTAAGCTTTTAAGTTGCTGCTGAAGCTTTTTTACCTCCGTGCCCTTACTTCCATTCTGCAAATTGTCTGCAAATACTACGGATGTTAATAGAAACGCAAACATCATAGTAATGACTATAAACTTACTGACTTTCATTCATCTTCTCCTCTCGTGAGCTTACGAGGTTAGTTGACGGATTCGGACAGAGAGTATGCCCTACACAAACAATATTGTGATTCACCCCAGATATATCCCCCGCTCCTAAATAGGATTCAGCTTCTTAGCTTGACATGTTTAAAGCTTATTATAAATGCAGGTTGTGAAGATTTTATGTAGATTTAGGCTGGCAGACACTAATTTATAGCTTATTCGGTTTTGCCTAAATAAAAAATATCAGCAAGGGATAATATGCTTCTCAATCAATAATTCATATACTGCTTATTAATTAGGTCGTATTTTTTATTGAGCTAACGTATCATTATGTCAATCATAATTAACTTTTCCTTAGCTTACTTACAAGTAAACTCTATTTTGATTAATGTACAATGTACCGATATGTTATGAAATAAATATACTATAAAAGAAATCTGTTTTAGAAAGGGGAACTATTAATGCTCAATAATCACTTAACTGAAAATAATCAAATGCAAATGGGTGAGGAGATGGATATGGAAGCCTCCGATATGATGAATCTCAATATGCACCACGAAAAACTCTTAAAGACTCTCCAGGAATGCGAGGCAACCTGCGAGCATATGACAACACATGTATTAAGACATATGCTCACACCACCAAGAGCAAAGCAATTAGAGCTACTTAGAGATTGTGCTGACATATGTACTTTTACAAGCAAATATATTGCTCGCAACAGTGATTCCTCAAAATATGCAGCAAACTTATGTGCATATATTTGTGCAGTTTGTGGAAACGAATGTCTAAAGTTCACAGATGAAGCGTCACAAAGATGCGCTGAAATATGTCACAACTGTTCGAGAGAGTGCAAGGAATTCTCGGCTATGTAAGACTTTTCTTCTTTTTAAATGACCTGTCCAAACAAAAGGGCAGGTCATTTAGCTTAAACTAATCCAATATCACTACTATTACATACGCCTTCTAGAACATAGGGTAAAGGCTCATTCCAAACCAACCTCCAATCATAGGAAAATAACCCCATCCCATCATAATCTCCATCTCCTTTCATACCTACCATCTTGTAAATTATTTTATCCATCTTAAGTGCATACTACTTGCTGCATTACTTTCCACATACCATTATAGGGTATAAAAGTGTAAATAATATGAAAAAGGAAAGAGTACTATATACGCTTCACAAGACGACGGGTCGCTCATGTAATAAAGTCCTTCCGATAAAATTATCTTAATCTTATCGGAAGGACTTCAATTTCAAAATATCACTTTTGTGGGTCTGCTTTTCTAGATTAAAATATTAATCTTTTGAACTTTTAGTAATTCACTATTCTAAAGACTTATCCAATTCAAGTGTTTTACCATCTTCATAGTTTTCACTCTTATTGTCACAACAGCTTCCCTTTTTATCTTTCCTAAACATCATCGGCAGCATAAGCAGCATCATTATTGGACATAAAAATGGCGCTATCCTCCCAAGTATTCCGCTGGTTGCAGGACTAAATCTAGCTATTAAGGGCAATAGTCCTATAATAACAATAGGCAGTCCACAACAAAGAAGCATATGCAGCATATGTTTTAATGGACTATGCTTATGTGATTCTTGTTTCCCTTTTTTATCTCCATGAAAATTCATATCTGGCCCTCCAATATGTCTTCATTGGTCTAGAAGACATTTTTACTTTAATCAAATTATAAACACCTGATATGAAGAACTTATGAAGAACTCACATTTTAAATTCTTTAACACTTTCCTCAGTCTTCATAAAATCATCATGTCTATTACTTATAAAGCAATAGGGTCACTATAAACCGTCACCAATACCTTTTACTGCCGCCAGGCGCATACTCATTATGATCAGAAAATTTCAGTATTTCCTTGTAACGTCACTATAAAAAAACCTTCATTTTCTACTTAGTATCCAGGATAGCGATTCCACCATTCCCTACCCTCTTGGTATCCACTATATAAGTCATCTGCCGTTTGCAAAATTACCTCTTTTAGCTCAACAATATCTATCCAGTCTGTACGAATCTCACCTAATCCAATATATGCTCCAAGAACATTTCCAGTTATGGCACCCGTGCTGTCGCTATCTCCATCATGGTTAACAGCAGTGATTAACGCCTTCTTGAAGTCTTCCTTATATTTCAACGCACAGTAGATTGAAATTCCTAAAGCTTCTTCTCCAACCCAACCTTCACCAAGCTGAGAAATTGCTTCCACATCGGGAATGTCCCTTTTAGACAGTTCCAAGGCCTGAATCAATGACTGCTTACACTCTTGATGATTTTCATAACGTTCAATTTCAACAAGAGTGTTTGTGACTGCAGCTTCGATATCTGTCCCCTCTATAATATTAGCAATTATATATGCCAAAGCCCCAGCCGATAAGTATCCAGATGGATGCCCATGTGTTAAAGCTGCGAAGTCTACTGCCATTTGAAAGGCTCTTTCTTTAGGATAAAATAGTCCTGCAGGAGCAACTCTCATTACTCCACCGCAGCCTTTGCTATTGTTTATAGGCTTATCTATAGTCCCTTGCTTACCGCTTGAAAGTGCAGATAAACAGGAGTTGCCCGGCGCCCTTCTTTCATGGAGTTCCTTTACTCCATGCAGCCATCCATCATATATCCAATCTAGGTCCTTCAATTTTGGATATCCTTGAGTATTTAGCCATCTTTGATACGCATAATAAACAACTGATGGTGGATGGCATATACCTTTCTCATTACCCCTCGTTTCTGACCTAAGAATACCTTCTGCTGTAAAAAGAGTCATCTGAGTATCATCAGTTATTTCTGCTTTTCCAGATTCAGTACACTTCAGATTCTGTATTCCGTCTTTTCCAAATTGCTTTTGAATATCTACATACCGGAGAAACTCAACTGGCCAACCGAGAGCATCGCCGATTGCTCCACCTATGAGACAACCTCTAAAATATTCTATCTCCCGTTTCATCAATTATCCTCCCCCCAATATCTATTATAAGCATCGGGGACAGTTTGTAATGACCCCAGTGCTTTAACATTTTTACCTTCTCACTGTGCTTTTCTAAGTTTGATAACATAAAAGAACCCTTAGAACTGCTGCTATTCTAAGGATTTCATCTCAATGGAGCTGGTGAGGGGATTTGAACCCCTGACCTATTGATTACGAATCAATTGCGCTACCACTGCGCCACACCAGCATATATGTGAGGCCTGACCTCATGCAGCAGGGACGGTTTAGAGTGACCCCAATGCGTTTATCCATAAATAAGATTGCCCAAATATAATATTTGTTAGTGAAATTTTATATCAGGTCCGCCAATCTTCTCGGCATAACCCTCATATATGAGTATAGGTCCAATATATGTAAAAATATTGTCTTTGGTTGTGAGCTTGTAGTTTAACAATCTTATAAGTACTTTTAAATTGTTTCTAGCAGAAACATTCAGTAGTAATATATCAAATTCATTAGTTACTTTAACCCTACTTTACGTGATACTCTAATAATAACTTTTATATACAAATTCCCTAAATAATAACAAATTCCTTTAGGTTTATTGATTATTATCATAATTTAATTAAAAAAAGCCTATATTTAAATATTTAATCTAAATATAAGCTTCTAGTTTAATATTAAGTTTATCTCTTATATAGAACCTTTTGGTCTTTTTGCATAGCTACAATTAATATATAAGTTGGTTCTCCACTTTATTGTATGTTTGCCTACATAATTGTCCTAGAACATATTGTCAGTTCTCAAATAGTTTGAAAAAAACCTCCAAATTCTCAAATAGTTTGAAATTTTCCTCCTTCGAATATGAACCATTTATGAGAATGAAATAGATATAAAATAGTAATTCTTGGCTTCTGTTAACTTTATATAATATGGATAATGAGAAGTTGAAAATACATACAAAGTAATACTCTTTTAATATGTGCGAAAGTGCGGTGTGTGGCACCATATTCTTTGATAGAAAGGTGATACTGATACGCGGAATTATTATGATGCGTAAGGTTAGACCCCCTGAATGAAATGGGGGTCGTTCAAGAATTTTTCTCCAAATGATAGGGGGTCAGCCCGGTTAGTTGGTCGGCAACCGTATCACTTTATAAAATCAACTAGGACCATGTCTGTGGTTACTTCGGGTTTGCCAATAAACCTTGGTTGTCCAAAATCACCATAGCAATCTGATCCTCCAGTAATCATTAAATCTCTCTTTTTACAGAAATCTATATAATATTCATTGTCTTGTTGGCTTTTTACTGATGGATGAAAGCATTCTATACCCGTTATTCCCAAATCAAACCACTCCTCCAAATCAGAAAGCGACATAGGAGTTCCTTTTAGATATTCAGATGGGTGTGCTAGAACTGGATATCCATTTGCTTTTTTTACAATTTCAATTACATCTTGCGCTTCAGGCATAAGTGCTTTTGCCTGACTTTCAACAACATATTTAAAAAAACCTTCCCAGTTTTGAATAATACCTAAATCTAGAAAAAAATTCATTGGTTTGCAACCACCACGAGTACAATCATTTTCATAATTTTTATAGTCGTCCATACGAAACTTCTTTGTTACTTTGGAAGCATAATGAACAATAGTATTAAACCATTCTTCATTTATTCTTTGATTTATTTCAAGAAGTTGAATCAACTCAGAAGAGGAAGAATCAAAATCATATGCGGTTATATGATAATCTCTTTGCTTATAACTGCATGACAATTCAACTCCTAAAATAAATTTTAGCTCTTCATTTAGACATTGATTTTTCATTTTTAATGCATTTTCAATGGAATTATGATCGGTAACAGAAAAAATCTTTATGTTATGTTGCATTAATTTCTGCAATAAAATATCATTCGTCCATGTACCATCAGATGCTGTGGTATGCAAATGAAGATCAACTCTAGTTTTCATTACATTTCTCCTATCGAAATTTAATCGGCTAAATATTTAAAAGCGATCGATGACACAATATTGCTTTCGCGTTGATGTCCGCCAGCTTGTATTACTTTGTACCGATGTACGAGCACTTTAGCTTCTACTACAACCATATCAATATTTTACCAAAACAGCAACATGAAATGTATATATTTTCTGCCATTGCCTATTTTAAGGTATACCTCCCCCTTTCCCCCATTACAACAACACTATTTGATGGTCTGATTTTCATCCAGTATCAAAAATCAATCTGTTATCATATTTTAATAGATACAAGCCTTTTAATATCAGTCTTACAAGTTCTCTTTGTACCGGTACATGGTTTCTTATCCGTCGAACTCTAAATAACTGAAATAGGTTTGATGCAATGTGTTAGCAATTTGGAGACAATCAAGATGAGCACTTCACTGTCAGCTCAAGTACGCGAAAACACCCTGCAAAAATGGTTGTTATCTATCCTGTCAACTCAACCCCTACTACATTCAGCGCAGTTGATATGTTCCCGCGAACATTGAAAATAAAGGGTTTCCAGGCATCAGTCACTCCAGCATAGCTACTCGAGAAAAACTCAATGTCTGGAAACCCTTTGTTTATGGGCTTTTTGAACTATTCAATTTTTCTGCCCTTGACATCAATACTACCGTTTCCACGTGGGTGGCATGTGGAAACATATCATATCTCGGTTCTTTCTTTTTTGGTTGCCCATGTATACGGTTGCCCGTATCATATTCTAAATTTAAATAATAAACTTAGAATTCAACCTCCCATTATTAGCCAAAGGCGAAGTTCGGTAATTCCCCCATTATAAACAATCTGCGAAACTGATAAGTACTAATTTGATTTTTGCTTTGATAGATTGTACAACGGATTACCTCATCCAAACTCACACCAGACAATCACTTTTTTTCATAGAGTTTATACATCACAACTTTTCGCCAATCCTGTTTAAAGAAAAATCATCAACCTTTTTGCACACGATATGCAATTGATATGGTGGCTTTATCTTATGTGAGCTCAATTTATACGATGCTACTATTATGTCTAACAGTTCCTGCTGGGTCAGCAGCTTGTCTTCAAAACGTGTAATTCCCGATCCCAATATAGGAATACACACATCCTTTTGTCCATAATACTTGTCAATCTCGTTCCACAGTATTGACAGACAATCAAGGAATTCTTCACGGGAGAAGAACCATCCTCGCCCATCTTTGTCTAATTTCGCAAATGCCATCAATAAATCGTCACCGTTTGGCACCAGTCTCCCTGACTCGTATCTCTCTTTGCTTTGATATCTTGACTTACCTTTAGCTGGCTTCAACTGAGCTTTTTCTATCAAAGCCTGCATGTTATGTATTGGATTAGCTACAAGGTATTGCCCACAGATAGAGCTGCGTTTTACATCCGAAGGAGCATCTCCCACGCTCGTTGTGAAACATTCGTCAAAGTTGATTATTCTTTTACAGCTATCTTTCTTGAGTATGTCTCCGTATTCAATCCGAATTCTATAACCATGCCCTTTTATACAAATGCTTCCCCTAACGCGACGATAAATAGCATGAACTATTATTACTATGACGAATACAGCAATAAAAGTCAAAATACGGTTTATCATTATATTCGCTTCGCCGGAAGCGCCCTTTAGCAGTTTGCATCCTTCAAAACACGCTTCGGGGACAAATGTAAACACCGCAGTAATTATACTCAATGTCCAAGTGAAACTTTTTTTAAAGAACTTATTCATATCCAAGTGCCTTTTTTATGTTTTGATAGTCGCCAACCTTCATACCCCAAGCGTTCATTTTCCAAAATGGAACCGCAACAGATTCATAACCAGACATGTAGCCTGGAAGCCAACTTGTTTCTTTGCGTGTCGAGTTGTAAACAACAATTATTGTTTTATTGCGTTTCTTTGCTTGTTCAAACTCATGCCGAATGTAAGAATACGCATTTATGCACCCAACATCATCGTCCAATCCCGGAGTTGAAGTCATTATCACCTTGCAAGCTTTTAATCCATTAACATTCTGCTTATATGGAGTACAACTGCAATTTATCTGATCTTCTGTTGCTCGAGAACAGCCGCTGCCCGCTTTACGAGACGCTGTTTTATCACCAATGACAATAACAACAGCGGAAGATGCATTTATTTGTTGATTAAATTCCCGCTTCAAGTCACAAGGGCGACAATCAGGATTATTTGAAATACTACCTGTGACAACTTTGGCCATGTCCACAAAATCTACCTTGTGCAAGTTATCAGAGCCCCAATTATTAAGAGTATCGACAACATTACGGTCACCGCTATCATTTGAGTAATCTGCGCTAATGTAGACCCGTTTGCTCATTATACTACCTCCTCGAATAATTCTAACTATATCGAACAGGTTTAAGTTCAGCTTAAACCTGCTTCGATTACCTTGATTCCGCTTACGATTGATAATTCTTCATTAGCTGTTTTCAATCGTAACCTATATAACTAGGTTGCTATTCAACTGCTCGTTATTGCTATAATGGAACATCAAGCAATTTGGTACGAACTTCTAATTATAGACATTAGGCATTACATATAATAGCCATTACAATAAAACTTAAAAGACACTTTATTAAGTAAGAATTTCTCAAACACACTATTTACTATAATGCTAATACGCTGATCACAACAATAACTCTTATTTACAAATTCTCTAAATAATAACAAATTCCTTTAAAATCCTTCAATTATTACCATAATCCCATAAAAGAAAAAGCTTATATTTAGATATTTAACCTAAATATAAGCTTCTAATTTAATATTATTTTTATACTTTTTTAGAAAACCATATTTGCACTTTTACATAGCCATAACTAGTTCACAAGTTGGTTACCAACTTTATTGAATGTTTACCTACTTTATTGTACATTTACCAACTTTATTGTCCTATAACACATATTACACTAAACTCACCAATCCCCTACTCTACAGTAACGCTCTTCGCCAAGTTCCTCGGCTTATCAACGTCGCAGCCTTTTTCTACTGCCATGTAGTATGACATAAGCTGTAGTGGTATTACAGATACGATCGGTGCTAATATATCAGCAACATTTGGTATATACAATGTGTAATCTGCTACAGTTTCTATATCCTTATTGCCTTCCTTAGCTATTGCAAATACGAAGGCGCCTCTTGCTTTAACTTCTTTTACATTGCTTACCATCTTCTCGAAGAGGTCATCTTGGGTAAGTACTGCTACTACGATTGTGCCTTTTTCGATTAACGCTATTGTACCGTGCTTTAGTTCGCCTGCTGCATAAGCTTCTGAGTGGATGTAGGATATTTCCTTCATCTTCAAGGAGCCTTCAAGGGCTACTGCATAGTCCAAGCCTCTTCCAAGGAAAAACATGTCTGTTGCATTGGAGTTTCTTGTCGCAAACTTTTGGATTATATCTTTTTGCTCTAATGCAGTCTTCACCATGTCAGGAAGCTTTGTCATTTCATTTTTGATTTCGCCTATTTGCTCATCTGTTAATGTACCCTTTAAATGAGCCATATGAAGGGCTATTTCATAAAGTGCAATGATTTGTGTTGTATAAGCCTTTGTGGAAGCAACAGCAATTTCAGGACCTGCCCAAGTGTATAACACGTCGTGGGATTCTCTAGCTATGGAGCTTCCAACTACGTTTACAATGCTTAATATTCTGGAGCCGTGCTTCTTTGCTTCCTTTAATGCTGCAAATGTATCCAATGTTTCACCGGACTGGCTTACTATGATTGTAAGTGTCTTATTATCTATGATTGGGTTTCTATATCTAAACTCTGATGCAATATCAACCTCTACAGGTACCTTTGCAAGCTTCTCAATTACATATTTGCCAACCATACCTGCATGATATGCTGTACCGCAGGCTACTATGAAAATCTTGTTGATGCCGTCTAGATCCTCTTTTGTCAGCTTAATGTCATCAAGCTTTATAGTCGGTGAATCTGGCACTATTCTTGAAGTCATGGTATCCTTCACAGCTTTTGGCTGCTCGTGGATCTCCTTGATCATGAAATGCTCGTAGCCGCCTTTTTCTGCTGCTGCAACATCCCAGTTAACTTCGAATATTTCCTTTTTTACTTCTCTATCCTCTTCATCAAGGAAAGTAATGCTGTCTTTTGTTAATATCGTTAATTCATTTTCGTTCAATAGATAAATCTTTCTAGTATGAGCCAGTATCGCAGGTATGTCTGAAGCAATAAAGTTTTCACCTTCGCCAACACCAACGATTAGTGGATTCTCTTTTCTTACGCAGACTATTTTGTCGGGTTCCTGCTTGCTGATTACTGCAAAGGCATAGGAGCCTCTTACTTTTTGAAGCACATTACGCACTGCCTTTACCAAGTCGCCTTCATAGAAGAAGTCAACATAGTGAGCTAGAACCTCTGTATCTGTTTCTGAAACAAACACATAGCCCTTTTCCATTAAAAAGCTCTTTATTTGCATATAGTTCTCGATGATGCCGTTGTGAACTACCGCAATGTCGCCAGAGCAGTTTGTGTGTGGGTGTGAATTTACGTCTGAAGGCTCTCCATGAGTCGCCCATCTTGTATGACCTATTCCCAAGCTGCCTTCAAGAGTTTCTTGTTTAAGCTTTTCTTCCAATACTGCAAGTCTGCCTTTATACTTTCTAACACTGATATTGCCGTTATTGAAAACAGCGATACCTGCTGAATCATAGCCTCTGTATTCAAGCTTTTGAAGTCCCTCTATTAGAATCGGTAATGAATTTTTATCTCCTATATATCCAACTATTCCGCACATAAATATGCTCCTCTCAATTTTTCATTATTAGCTTTATTATTTTCTATTTTCGTTCTATACACTGTTAAGCCGCAGCGCAGGGCACCCGCCGAAAACTTCGATAAACCCTGACCTCGTCAACTCATCATATGCTTATGATAAGTCTGGCGCTTCTAAGTTTTTACTAGTGACATTGAATCACCACCTTTTTTTATTTATGTCCTCCTTTGTCATATATGGCAATATATTACTGCCTAATTCTTATTCTATAATATTTTATTCAGAAAAGCAAGTTCTGGAACTATTTAACACTTAAATATATAGAAATTCACCTCGTACATAGAATTAACACGTATTAACTACTCCACGATAAGCAAAGCCGTCCCGTCATTCTGAGCGCAGCGAAGAATCTTAAGATCCTTCACTGGTTCCTTCCTCAGGATGACATGGCTGGCATAGAGACCAGCCCCTACCATAACAAAAGCTGATAGAGTTATCTCCATCAGCTTGATTGGCTGTTTAGCCTAATTTACTTTGAATCAAATCAGCGATGCGCTGTGCATCCTGCTGAATATCGGCTTTGTTTTCACCCTCCAGCATAACCCTTACGAGGGGCTCTGTACCGGATGGTCTTATAAGCACCCTGCCTCTATCCTTCAGCTTATCTTCAACCTCTTTTATCGCCTGCATGATTTCTGCATCTTCGCTATACTTGTTCTTATTTTCATTCTTTATTACAGCATTAATCAACACTTGTGGGAGCTCAGTCATGATTGCAGAAAGCTCGGAAAGCTTCTTGCCTGTTTCCTTCATCACTGCAAGCAGCTGAAGTCCTGTCAGCAATCCGTCTCCTGTTGTGTTATGATCAAGGAATATGATGTGCCCCGATTGTTCCCCACCAATATTATGACCGTTCTTGATCATTTCCTCCAACACATATCGATCTCCTACTGTTGTCTTGACTACATTGACCTGCTCACGCTTCATCGCAATATCAAAGCCCATGTTGCTCATCACAGTAGCTACGACGGTATCATTCTTCAGTGTGCCCTTTTCCTTCATATGCTTTGCGCAAATAGCCAGAATATGGTCACCATTTACAAGATTGCCCTTATTGTCTACAGCAATCAGTCTGTCTGCATCACCGTCAAAGGCCAAGCCTACGTCAGCTCCTGCATCCAACACAAGTCTCTGCAAATCTTCAGGATATGTTGATCCGCATTTTACATTGATGTTCTTGCCGTCCGGCTTATTATTGATGACTAAAATCTCCGCTCCCAAATCGGCCAATATAGAAGGAGCCGCTATGTATGCAGCACCATTGGCACAGTCTACAGCGATTTTAAGACCTCTCAAATTCACATCAATGGTTTTCTTTAGAAAGTCTATATATGAATGAACTGCATTATCTATTTCAATTTTTTTACCAATATCCCCTGCAGTTGGATTTGCTATATCATTTGTTCCATTTAAAAGGTAGCTTTCTATTTTGTCCTCTAGCTCATCGGATAGCTTATAGCCCTTGTTATTGAAAAACTTAATGCCATTATACTCAAATGGATTATGAGATGCTGAAATAACGATCCCTGCATCCAAGCCCAGATGTCTTGTTAAATGAGCCACTGCCGGTGTAGGCTGCACGCCTAGCACGACTGCCTCCGCTCCCATAGAGCAAATACCTGCAATAAGGGCTGCTTCAAGCATATCACCAGATACTCTGGTATCTTTGCCAACTGCAATCCTTGGCTTATGGTGTGTTTCTTCAGTTAGGACGTAGGCTCCTATTCTGCCCAAATTAAAGGCCAACATAGAATCCAGCTCTTTATTTGCTATACCTCTTACGCCATCAGTTCCAAATAAACGACCCATTATTACCCCCCTTTCCAAAGTTAGGATACATATGAAATTTCTTATGTATTCTTATTATTATCTAATTTATAATAACATATATGTGTTCCATAATCAATTTGAATATCAGATAGCAAAAACTCCCAAGTATGAAACTCGGGAGTTTTTTGAGGGACGCTGAGGGCAGCGCCCCCTACATATATAAATTTACATGTTCTCCGGTACTTCTATTCCAATCATACCTAAACCGGTTTCTATTACGTTGCATACTGATTTAGTCAAGTGCAGTCTTGCTGCCTTTAATTCCGGTTCTGCATTCATGATAGGATGACTATTGTAGAATTTGTTGTATGCCTTTGCAATTTCAGTTACTTGGCGAGTTATTACAAAAGGCTCATACCTTTCAGCAGCTTCTTTTAGTGCTGACTTAAAGCCGTCAAGCAGCTTAGCCAGCATAAATTCTTCATCTGTAACCAGTGTACTGTAATCTGCTGTTGCAGGCATTTCCCCTGCTTTACGCAATACGCTCTTACCCCTTACGCAGGTGTATTGAACATATGGACCGGAATCTCCTTCAAAGCTAAGGATGTCTTCCCAGGAGAATATGATATCCTTGTCCTTGTTATTCTTCAGTATTGTATATGCTACAGCGCCCATACCAACTTTTTTAGCCACGTCTTCCTTATTTGCCAGATTGCTGTTCTTTGTTTCCACAATCTCTAATGTCTTTTCTGCTGCCTCGTCCAATACGCCCTTGGCATAGATGATATCCCCGGAACGAGTTGCCAGCTTGCGATCTGCAAACTTTACAAGGGATGTGCCGACAAAAGACATATTTTCAGCCCATTCAAAGCCCATAAGCTTTAAAACTGTGAATATCTGCTTAAAGTGCAATGCCTGTGTATTTCCAACTACATATAAGCACTTGTGGAAGTCATAGGTTCTGTATCGGTACAATGCAGCTGCCAAGTCACGAGTGGCATATATGGTTGCTCCGTCTGACTTCAGTATCAAGCATGGAGGCATATTGAACTTTTCCAAGTCAACGATTTGAGCTCCATTGCTCTCTACTAACAGTCCCTTGTCCCT
>JAQSYD010000195.1 GCA_029256325.1 Clostridia bacterium | reverse complement strand
CCTGATATTGCAGATATATTAAATAAAATAAGTGCCAAATTAGATACTAACACTGTTACAGCACTAAATGCAAAGGTTGATGTAGATAAAGAAGACTATGAAGATGTGGCAAAAGATTTTTATAAATCAATCAAATAGTTAATTTTCGAGGAGGGAAACTCATGTCCCGTACAGCCATAGAATTCAGTAATATATGTAAAAAATTTAATAATGCAGGATATAATGCGGTGGATCATGTAAGTCTTACTATTGAAGAAGGGGAATTTATTACGGTGCTTGGCTCCTCAGGCTGCGGGAAAACTACACTGCTGAAAATGATCAACCGCTTATATGAGCCAAATGAAGGAAATATTAAGTTATTTGGTGAAGACATCAGTGGTATAGATGTGGTTAAGTTAAGAAGAGGAATAGGTTATGTTATTCAGCAGGTAGGACTCTTTCCACATATGACCATAGCAGATAATATTGCAACTGTGCCAAAACTTTTAAAATGGGGTAAAGAGAAAATTGATGCAAGAGTAGATGAATTGTTATCTCTTGTTGGACTGGAACCGGGCGAATTTAAGAAACGATATCCATCAGAGCTTTCCGGCGGACAGCAGCAAAGAATTGGACTTGCAAGAGCATTAGCGGCTGATCCTGAGATAATGCTGCTGGATGAACCCTTTGGGGCCATTGATGCCATAAACCGGATGAACCTGCAGGATGAACTTATGCGAATCCACGGCGGGTTAAAAAAGACGTTCATATTCGTTACCCATGATATCAATGAAGCATTCAAACTGGGAAATAGAGTAATTATTATGAACCAGGGCAGAATCTGCCAGTTTGATACTCCAAGAAATATTGTAAAAAATCCTGCTGATGATTTCGTTTTGTCACTGATCACATCCTCTCGAAATCAGGAGCGTTTTTGGGAGGGGTTGGATTGATAGAATATGCAATGCATCATTCAGACAAATTGGCTAATGCACTATTAGAACATTTGGAAATAGTGATGATTACATTGATAATTTCACTACTGCTGGCGTCCATATTGACCATAGCTTCCATGAATTCAAAAGTGCTGTCAAAAATTTTGATACATGGATTTTCAGTTGTTTATTCCATACCAAGCTTAGCCCTGTTTGCCATTCTGATTCCTGTGACCGGACTGGGTAAATTCACAGCCATAATTGTTCTGGTTGTTTATAATCAATATTTACTGCTTCGTAACTTTATATCAGGTTTAAATGAAGTGGAGCCTGCCATCCTTGAAGCCGCAGCGGGTATGGGAATGAGTAATATGCAGATATTATTTAAAATAAGACTGCCATTATCTAAGAAAACACTTTTTACAGGAATTCGACTGGCAGTAGTTTCAACTATCGGCATTGCAACCATAGCTGCTTCTATCAATGCAGGTGGACTTGGCAGCATTTTATTTGACGGGCTGAGAACTATGAATGTATATAAGATTATGTGGGGAAGCATATTGGCGGCTGGATTAGCTATAGGTGTTAATGCTTTGCTTAGTAAGATTGAGCAGATTTTATAAATATATAGAGTAATAAAATTCTTTAAAAAGAAGGATTAAGAAGATGAAAGCAGTTTTACTTGAAAAACCTTGTAAGGCAAAAGAATTAGTTGTACGTGAAGTACATAAGCCTCAAGTGAAGCCAGGCTGGGTACTTGTAAAAATCAAAGCCTTTGGTATAAATCGGTCTGAAATATTTACAAGACAAGGAGATTCACCATCTGTGAAGCTCCCGAGAATTATTGGGATAGAATGCGTAGGGGAAATTGAGGATCCATCTGATAGCATTTTCCAAAAAGGACAACGGGTTGTGTCAATGATGGGCGGACTTGGACGTGAATTTGATGGAAGTTATGCAGAATATGCCCTCATTCCATCCGCCCAGGTTTATCCGGTTAATAATGATATGGATTGGGTGGAATGTGCCGCAATTCCTGAAATGTATTATACTGCATATGCCTCACTTTTTGATGTTTTACGAGTTGCTAAAGGAGAAACTTTACTGATACGAGGAGGTACCAGCTCTGTTGGAATAGCTGCTCTCCAGCTTGCAAAGAGTATTGGTGCAACTGTCATCTCAACTACACGAACCAAAGATAAGGTGGAGCTTTTGAAGCAGTATGGTGCAGATTTTGTATTGTTGGATGATACAAGTTTATCAGAAGAACTTTTCTGCTATTTTCCTAAGGGCGTGAATAAAGTTTTAGAACTAGTTGGCACGGTTACATTGAAACATTCGTTTAAATTACTTTCAGAACAAGGAACTTTATGCATGACAGGGATTTTAGGCGGTGAATGGGTGCTGCACAACTTTGAGCCAATGGTTGATATTCCTTCTCGCGCGTATTTTACTCAGTTTGACAGCCAACTTATTAAAGAAAAGCTGGTTGCCAGGCTGTTCAATCACGTTGAGAAGCATAAAATTAAAGTGCCTGTAGCACAAGTTTTCACACTGGATGATATACAAAAGGCTCATCTTTTGATGGAAAGTAATAGTGCCAATGGCAAGATAGTCGTCTTGGTAGATTAAGGACAGGAAAATGATGCCAATTGAAAAGGCAGTATTTTATAACATGTATCATAAGAAATAGGTGATAAATATGAA
>JAQSYD010000085.1 GCA_029256325.1 Clostridia bacterium | reverse complement strand
GGCATTCACCGCTATCCTTTTTATTTCCAAATATGGTAATATATTTGTAGGGGCAGGTTTCCATGCCTGCCCGGAATATATTTTTTGAATCAGGTGATACTATGGATCATAATTTACCGAATCGTAAGGATTTACGCATCAAAAATTACGATTATTCCCAAGCAGGATATTATTTTGTGACCATATGCACGGAGGGAAAGTGCATGCATTGGGGGATGTTGTTGATGGGTTTATGGAATTAAATAATGCGGTGAAATGATCAAAAAATGGATTGAAAAATTGCATAATCAATATGGAAATATTGAATTGGATGAATTTGTGATAATGCCAAATCACATTCATTTAATTGTGGTCATTGTAGGGGCTGACCCATGTGTCAGCCCTTCGGAAGTGTGCAGCAATGCGGGCACACAACGGGTGTGCCCCTACATACGATTATTCAATGGTTTAAAACCATGTCAACAAACGAATATATAAAAGGTGTAAAGAGTGGAGAATATCCAACCTCTGGCAGCGAAACTACTACGAGCATGTTATTCGAAACGACAAGGAGCTGCATGAGATTCGCGAATACATCGTGAATAATCCCCTCAAATGGGAATTGGATCAATATTATAGTGATTAAATTCGGGCAGACACACGGGTCTGCCCCTACTTCTATAAATGCTTTTGCTGAATATATTTATATGGAACGAAATATACTCGAGGCATTTATGGAGGGAATAATGTGAGCAGACTTATCGTAGTAACCATGATTGGATTTTTATGCGGAATGATAGGCACTGGCTTAGGGGGCTTTTTAACGATACTATTGAAACATCCTACCAAAAGATTTATGGCGGTACTTTTGGGTTTTACAAGCGGCATCATGCTGTCGGTTGTATGCTTTGACTTATTGCCGGAGGCCTTTAAGCTGGGCAGCATATGGATCAGCCTTATTGGAATGGCAATAGGGGTGGGATTGATGCTATTGATAGATGAATTTTTGCCCAATGAGCTGTCTTTGACTAAAAATGCCAGAGGCAGAAGTGAATCAGATTATGGCTTTATAAAAAGCGGCATATTACTGGGTATAGGAATAGCGATACATAATTTCCCTGAGGGTCTTGCGGTAGGCTCCGGCTTTGCTGCAAATAACGCCTTGGGCTTAGGCCTGGCCATTGTTATAGCGTTGCATGACATGCCGGAAGGAGTGGCTATGGCGGCACCTCTTAAAATGGGGGGGATAAGCAAGCTGAAAATATTGATGTATACGATACTTGCCGGCATCCCCATGGGCGTTGGAGCCTTTGTAGGAGAAATGGTAGGAGCGATTTCGCCGATATTTATCAGTCTTTGCCTAAGCTTTGCGGCAGGTTCCATGTTATTTATAACCTGTGGTGAGCTAATACCAAAATCCCAAAGCATTTATAAGGGCAGGATATCCACCATAGGAATGCTTATTGGCATTATGAGCGGGATATTTATTTCTACAGCTTTTTGATATTCGTTAGGGTAGGTTTGTATGTACTTCGAACCTATTGCTGACTGTTTTTATGTGTGTTATTATTAATTTGGTTTAAATTTATTTAAAATGCAAAACCTATAAATTATATTTACATAGGATTTCAGGAGGAGCAACTTGAAAACCAAAATTTATCAGCTGGACGAAAAAAATTTAGATATTCAAGCAATTAAAGAAGCCGCAGAAATTATCAGAAGCAACGGCACGGTGGTTTTTCCCACTGAAACGGTATATGGGCTGGGTGCAAATGCACTATCACCTGATGCTGCAAAAGCAATATTTGCTGCAAAAGGCAGACCCTCTGACAACCCGCTGATTGCACATATAAGCTGTATTGATATGCTGCTTTATGTAATTGGAGAACCTCTGTCGGATAAGGCCAAGAAGCTGATGAATGTGTTCTGGCCAGGTCCTCTGACTCTGATATTCAAAAAATCCTCTGCCATACCCGATGAAGTAACTGCTGGACTTGACACAGTAGCAGTTAGAATGCCTGACAATGCAATCGCTTTGGAACTTATTAAGCAAAGTGGTCTTCCTATAGCTGCTCCCAGTGCCAATATTTCCGGCAAGCCAAGCCCAACCAAGGGTGAGCATGTCATAGGAGATTTGGATGGCAAGGTAGATGCAATCATCTGCGGCAGCAGCAGCAGAGTAGGGCTGGAATCTACAGTATTAGACTTATCAGGAGCTATACCAACCATACTGAGACCGGGCGGAATTACGCTGGAGGAGCTTCAAGCAGTGCTGGGTGAAGTGCATATTGATAAGGGTCTGGTGGACAAATCAACGACACCTAAGGCGCCTGGCATGAAATATACACACTATGCACCGGAAGCAAAAATGATACTGGTAAAGGGTGAACTGCAAAAGGTTGTCGCTAAAATTCAACAGCTGGCAGCAGAACAGAAGGCTCAAGGTAAGCTGGTAGGTATTCTGGCTACAGAGGAAACCAAGAAAGACTATCAAGCTGACGTTGTATTGACTATGGGAAGCAGAAGTGATTTATATACTGCAGCAGCATCTATTTTTGATGCCTTGCGGCAGTTTGATAAACAAAAAGTAGATATCATTTATGCGGAGGCCATAAGCGAAGAAAGCATAGGAATGGCAGTTATGAATAGGCTCAATAAAGCTGCAGGCTTTAACATAATTGAGGTATAGTATATGAAGAATATATTATTTGTTTGCACTGGCAATACCTGTAGAAGCAGCATGGCAGAAGCCTTATTGAGGCATTATGCTGCGGAGAATCCTAGTCTGAAGCTTATTATAAAGTCCGCCGGCACTGCAGCTTTTGGAAGTCAATGTGCTTCCCGTAATGCTGTTTTGGCTTTAAAGGAGCTAGGTATTGACTTGAACACTCATCGCTCTCAGCCTGTAACAGCGGTTCTTATAGATGAGGCTGATTTGGTGTTGACCATGACGAATTCACACAAACAACAGCTTTTGCTTTTTAAACCTGACGCAAGCAAAAAGATTTTTACATTGGCTGAGTTTACCTTTCAAAATAGGATGAAGAATATATCTGATCCTTTTGGAGGAAATTTAGATACATATATTGAATGTAGAAATGAAATAACTGAGCATATAATGAAACTTTTACATATTTTAGAGAGTCAAATAGGAGATGATTAGAATGAAGATTGCAATAGGATCTGATCATGGTGGTTTTGTACTAAAAAGTGAAATACTAAAACACATTCAGTCAAAAGGCTATGATGTAAAGGACTTTGGCAGTTATTCTGTTGAGTCTGTTGATTACCCTGATGTTGCCCATGAGGTTTCAGAGGCAGTTGCCAAGGGTGATTATGAAAGAGGAATACTTATCTGTGGTACCGGTATTGGAATATCCATTGCCGCAAACAAGATACCGGGTATCAGAGCGGCTCTTTGCGGTGACTGCTTCTCAGCCAAGGCATCAAGAGAGCATAACAATGCAAATATATTGGCCATGGGAGAAAGAGTCATTGGTGTAGAACTGGCCAAAATGATCACTGATATTTGGCTTGCTACAGAGTTTGAAGGCGGAAGACACAGCCGCAGAGTAGACAAAATCGGAGATATTGAATGTAGATATAACAGAGGATAAGGGAGGAATTATTATGAACAAGTATAGTAATGTAACAGTTATGAATCATCCTATGATACAGCATAAGCTGACAATTTTAAGGGACAAGAACACCGGCGTGAAGGAATTCAGGGAATTGGTAGAAGAGCTTTCCATGTTTATGGGCTATGAAGTTACTAGAAACCTGGCTCTTGAAGAAGTAGAGGTTGAAACACCGGTTTGCATGACAAAATCACAAGTGATTGCCGGCAAGAAGCTTGGTATCATACCTATACTTAGAGCGGGCTTAGGCATGGTAGATGGCATGTTAAGATTGATTCCTGCTGCAAAGGTTGGACACATTGGACTCTATAGAGATCCTGAAACTTTACAGCCTGTTGAATATTACTGCAAGCTGCCAAGTGACGTGGCTGAGAGAGATTTAATCGTTGTAGACCCTATGCTGGCTACCGGCGGTTCTGCTGTAGCGGCTATAAGATTCCTGAAGGACAGAGGAGCAAAAAGCATAAAGCTGGTAAATCTGATTGCTGCTCCTGAGGGCGTAAAGGCAGTAGCTGAAGCTCATCCGGACGTAGAAATATATGTAGCGGCTGTAGATGAAAAGCTAAATGATCACGGATACATCGTTCCTGGTTTAGGAGATGCAGGAGACAGACTATTTGGCACAAAATAGCTTGGGGGTGTTTTGATGAGACCTACCTGGGATGAATATTTTATGAATATCGTCGATATGGTAAAGACGAGATCCACCTGCATGCGACGCCAAGTTGGCGCCGTCATTGTAAGGGACAAGCGTATTCTTACTACGGGCTATAATGGTACTCCATCGGGACTGAAGCATTGCGGCGAGGTAGGCTGCTTGAGAGATGAGCTGAAAATTCCTTCCGGAGAAAGGCACGAGCTATGCAGGGGTATACATGCGGAGCAAAACGCCATTATTCAGGCAGCGGTTTTTGGTGTCTCCATACAAAACAGTACGATTTATACCAATCTTTCGCCCTGTATATTATGTACAAAAATGATTATAAATTCTGGTATCACAAGAATTGTAACCAGAGAAGCTTATAATGATTCCCTGGCATTAAAAATGCTTGAGGAATCAGGAATTGAGTATGTTAAGCTCAATGTTTAAAAGTTGTATAATAAGTAAATAATTCACTGAAAGCAATAATTTTCCATATATCTTTTTACGATATATGGAAAAAATATATGCAACTGTTGAAAATTAACGATGATAGGGTTTGACAACAAAAAACGACTGATATAGAATTAAGTTGTAGTGGCTGGCTTTAAGATCAGCTGACTTAACGTAGGAGTGGTAAAATGAAAACAATATATATAGCATTCCTCATTGCTCTGACGATTGCTTATTTGGTAACACCTTTAGTTATCAAATTGGCACACAGAGTGGGTGCTATAGATGTTCCAAAAGATAGTAGAAGAGTACATAAGGTTCCTACACCCAGACTTGGTGGAATAGCAATATTTATTGGGTTTATGGTGGCGGTGCTTGTAACCTTCCAGATGGATACGCGACTGATAAGCGTATTAGCAGGCGGAGTTGTCATAGTCATCATGGGATATTTCGATGATATAAAGCCTCTTTCTGCTAAGGTAAAGCTTTTGGTACAGATTATGGCAGCAGCTATAGTAATGTATGGTGGTATAAAAATTAACATGGTGACCAATCCATTGTCATACATATATGAGGGTGCAGATCCTTACATAAGGTTAGGAATGTGGTCCTATCCATTGACATTAGTTTGGATCGTAGGAATAACCAATGCAATAAATCTGATTGATGGCTTGGATGGTTTGGCTGCTGGTGTATCCACAATATCAGCATTGACCTTGACTGTAGTTGCGATATTCTTGAATCAAAGCTATATAGCATTACTTGCAGCTACATTGGCAGGTGCTACTATCGGTTTCTTGCCATACAATTTCAACCCGGCTAAGATATTTATGGGAGATACAGGAGCTTTGTTCTTGGGCTATATGCTTTCCGTATTATCTGTAATGGGTGTTGTAAAAAGTGCAGCGGCACTTTCTATCTTGGTTCCTATATTTGCCATAGGACTTCCGATTTTTGATACTTTCATGGCAATTATTAGAAGAGCATTAAGTGGGAAGCCGTTTATGGAAGCAGATAAGGGACATTTGCATCACAAGCTTTTAGATATAGGCTTATCGCAAAAGCAAGCAGTACTAACACTATACAGCATCAGCGCTGTGTTGGGATTTAGTGCAATTGCTTTGGTGGAGGCAAATCTAAAGGTAGCAGGTGTCTTGGTAATAGCGGTTTTTTTCTTAGCCTCATTGGGGGTAAAATACTTGGGGCTGACAAGAACAAAGGCGAGTGAAAACAATATAGAGCTTTAGAAAAATTGGGTGAGGGCTAGTCTCTCACCTTTAATTTAGTGTTAGTAGGGTAATTCAGTGCAAAGTACTGTCATTGCAATGAAAGACAGTAACAATTGATCTGTCATCCTGAGGGAGGAACGACTGAAGGATCTTAAGATACTTCGCCCTACTCAGTATGATAGAGAAGGCTGTTACCCTGTCATTTTAACTAAAGTGAAGAATTTAGTAAAACGAAAGGAAGATGCTAAATGATAAAGGTACTATCAATATTTGGAACAAGGCCGGAAGCAATAAAAATGGCTCCACTGGTTAAAGCTTTGGAAAGCCATGAGGCATTTGAGTCCAAGGTTTGTGTAACAGCACAGCATAGAGATATGCTGGATCAGGTATTGAAGATTTTTAACATTACACCTGACTACGACTTGGATATCATGAAAAACAGGCAAACCTTAACAGATATTACGACTAATGCATTATTGGGTTTGGAACAGGTAATCAGGGAGTATCAGCCTGATGTGGTGCTGGTTCATGGCGATACAACAACTACATTTGTTGGCTCCTTGGCAGCTTTTTATAACAAAGTAAAAGTAGGACACGTGGAAGCGGGACTTCGAACCTTTAATAAGTACTTCCCATTTCCCGAGGAATTAAATAGAAAGCTTACCGGCGTGATTGCAGATTTGCATTTTTCGCCTACAGATAACGCCAAATTGAATTTATTAAGAGAAGGCATTGAGCCGGAAGCAATATTCGTAACAGGAAATACTGCAATAGATGCACTGAAAACAACTGTGAACAAGGATTTTCAATTCAACTCCCCTTTGCTGCAGCATATGGACTATGGAAATAAAAGAGTGATCGCTGTAACTGCACATAGAAGAGAAAATATTGGAGAGCCTCTCCATAATATTTGCAATGCTTTAAAGTATATAGCAGAAAAGTATGAGAATGTTGAAGTCATATACGCAGTACATAAAAACCCTGCAGTTAGGGAAATTGCAAATGAAGTATTGGGCAATTGTCCAAGAGTCCATCTGCTGGAACCTCTAGACGCGGAGGAAATGCACAATTTGATGGATAGAAGCTATTTGGTATTGACGGATTCGGGCGGACTTCAGGAGGAGGCACCTTCTCTTGGCAAACCTGTTCTAGTGGTTAGAAATGAAACAGAGAGACCGGAGGCCATTGAATTTGGCACCCTTAAGCTGGCAGGAACAGACAAAGAGCATATTATAAAGCTTTTAGAAGAGCTTCTGAACGATGAGACGGAATACAACAAAATGGCCAACGCTGTTAATCCATACGGTGATGGCGCTGCATCTCAAAGAATTGTAGAAAGCCTGCTATACCATTTTGGAAAAAGGCAAACAAGACCAGAGGATTTTAAAGCGTAGGGGTCGGTTTCCATGCCGATCCGAAAAATAGGCAATCACAAGAGGGCGGGCATGGAAACCCGCCCCTACTATAGAAAAATTATATAGGTTGTACTATAATATATTTGTAATACATAAATAATAACTATATTTATAGATTCAGACTATGGGGGTGTATTTGTGAATAAAATCAAAACTTTGGACCAGGCTTTGGACTATATTAAGGACGGAATGACCATTGCCGTTGGTGGATTTTTGGGAGTAGGAACTCCTGAAAAGCTTATTGATGCTGTTGTTGCAAAGGGTGTAAAGAATATTACGCTTATCTGCAATGATACTGCTTTTCCTGATAAGGGTGTAGGCAAATGGGTAGTAAACAAAAATGTAAGCAAGGTTATTATATCTCATATAGGTACAAATCCTGAGTCGGGAAGACAAATGAATGCCGGAGAGTTAGAGGTTGAGCTTGTACCGCAGGGAACGCTGGCAGAAAGAGTAAGAGCAGCAGGAGCCGGTCTTGGCGGTGTGCTTACTCCGACGGGAATAGGAACTATTGTAGAGCAGGGCAAGCAAAAGCTGACAATAGAAGGCAAGGACTATTTGCTGGAACTTCCATTAAAGGCTGATGTTGCACTGATTAAGGGCAGCATCGTTGATAAAAAAGGAAATGCTTATTACAATAAGTCAACAAGAAACTTTAACACTTTGATGGCTACTGCTGCTGATCTGGTTATCATTGAAGCAGAAAAGCTTGTGGAAGTAGGGGAAATCGATCCTACAGATGTTATGACACCATCCATATTTGTGGATGTAATTGTAGAATAGGGGAGTGAGCTTTGTGATTCAAGATAAGGATAGAAAGCGTGAAGTGATTGTCAAAAGAGTAGCCAAAGAGCTTAAGGATGGGGATTTGGTTAACTTGGGAATCGGATTGCCTACACAAGTAGTGAATTTCATACCAGAGGGAGTAGACGTACTACTTCATTCGGAAAACGGCTTTGTTGGTTTAGGACCAACACCAAAACCTGGCGATGAAGACAAGGACATAGTAAATGCAGGAGCACAGCCTGCCTCACATGTTGCGGGCGCAGCTTATTTTGACAGTGCAATGTCTTTTACAATCATAAGAGGCGGTCACTTGGATGTAACTGTTCTAGGAGCGCTGCAGGTAGATCAGAAGGGCAACCTTGCCAACTGGATGATACCGGGCAAGATGGTGCCTGGCATGGGCGGAGCAATGGATTTGGTGGTAGGCGCCAAAAGAGTTATTGTAGCCATGGAGCATACTGCTAAAGGTGAAGCCAAAATACTCAAGCAATGTAATCTCCCGCTGACCGCAGCAGGAGAGGTTGATACCATAGTTACTGAAATGGGTGTTATGAAGGTCACGCCACAAGGCTTGGTGCTAACTGAAATTGCACCGGAAACAACAGTGGATGAAGTCATCAGTATGACGGAAGCAGATCTTATTATCGCAGAAGATTTAAAGGTTATGGATGTATAAAAAAAATTGGGTGGATGCAAATCCACCCTTTTTTTATTGGATAATGTAAAAAAGCGGGATGACACATGGGTCATCCCCTACAAAAAATTTATATATATCGTAGGGGCAGACCCGTGTGTCTGCCCGCAGTACAACATCCAAAACAAACATT
Organism: Clostridia bacterium; assembly: GCA_029256325.1. Classification (GTDB taxonomy): domain Bacteria; phylum Bacillota; class Clostridia; order Lutisporales; family Lutisporaceae; genus GWB2-37-7. The sequence continues at coordinate 4,762 of JAQSYD010000085.1, read as the reverse complement.
TTTGTATAAAAAATAATACCTCGGCAATAATTTAAAAGTGATATATGCAGTTTTAAAGATCGTTTCGTACAAAACATATTGTGAGGAGGGGTATTGTGAGAAATAGATATATAGCTTTATTGGGCATCACTTTTTTATTAACGATTGCAATTATTGTAAGCAGCAGCTATGGGTTTGGCAGACAAAAGGTATCCGTTGAGGATTCATTGATAAAAAGCATCGAAAGCACCAAGGCAAAGGTCATGGAAAGCACCATAAGCGCTTGGTCAAAAATAAATGACAGCTTCATGACAGAGGAGCAGATTTCCAAAGAAATGGACGCTGTATTAGCGCTTATTAAGCCGGATAAGTCCACTATAAACATAGTGAAAGAGTATAATGAGCTTATTAGCAAGCAAACGCTATATGCCAGTACAGGCAGCAAATATTACAATATAGCTATTGAGTCTGTAAAAACGAAAAAAGGCGGCGAAAGCTATGTCATGATGGATGTTTCAATTGACAATGACAGCACAAATCTATTATCAGAAAGACAGAAGCTGGAGAAATACTTTACAGACAAAAGTGTAAAACCCAAAATCAGCAGCTGCATCATTGGTATTTATGACGGCAAGCTTACAGAAAATGAAATGCGCAGTAAAATTGCAGATGCTATGAGCTCTGTTAAGGCAAAAGAAGTAGAAGGTCTGTCCAATGAAAATTTAAATAGCATTTCTGCATTTAGTGGAAACATAAACAGCTTTGTTTTGTCTAATAATAAGAAGGTAAATATGCAAATCGCAATGCGATACAGCTCCTATGACGACAAAACATATATTTGGATTGGATCACCTTTGATACATGTAGAATACTAAATCGAAAGGACTTATACATAAATTATTATTTTATTGTCTTAACAGGAGGAAGGAAATTGTCAACTTTAATAATAGAAAATCCTTGCCAGCTTCAAGGCACTGTAAACATCAGTTGCGCCAAGAATGCAATCCTCCCTGTCATAGCAGCATCCTTATTGACGGAGGATAAATGCACCCTAGAAGAGGTAGCAGCTCTAGAGGATGTAAAGGTAATGGTTGAGGTAGTGAATTCCTTGGGAGCCGAAGTCAATTTAAACAAGGACAATACCTTAGAGATTGCTGCAAGTAACATAGTAAATCATGATACAGCTTATGAGCTTATCCGAAAAATGAGGGCTTCCTTTTTAATCATGGGACCCATGCTTGCCAGAGTAGGCAAAATAAGAATATCGCTTCCGGGAGGCTGTGCTATAGGCTCAAGACCTATAGATCTGCATTTGAAAGGATTTTCAGCTATGGGCGCAAATATCACATTAGGACATGGATATATTGAAGCACAAGCTGACAAACTGAAGGGGGAAAGCATTTATTTGGATTTCCCCAGTGTAGGAGCTACTGAAAATATCATGATGGCTGCATGCTTGGCGGAGGGTATGACGATTATAGAAAATGCGGCGGAAGAGCCGGAAATTGTTGACTTAGCCAATTTTTTAAGCAAGATGGGGGCTAAAATAAAAGGAGCAGGCACAGATACGATAAGGATAGAGGGCGTCCAGCGACTTAAGGGAACAACCCACGTAGCAATACCGGATCGGATAGAAGCGGGCACCTTTATGATGGCGGCGGCGGCTACCAGAGGAGATGTGCTTGTTGACGGAGTAGTGCCTGAGCACGTGAAGCCTATTACTGCCAAGCTTAAGGAAATGGGCGTAGAGGTTTTTGAATATGAAAAGTCAATAAGGGTAAAGGCTACTGAGCGCCTTAAATCCGTTGATATAAAGACAATGCCTTATCCGGGCTTTCCAACAGATATGCAGTCTCCCATAATGAGTGCCGTTTGTGTAGCAAAGGGTACCAGCGTCATAACGGAAACGGTATTTGAAAATCGGTTTATGCATATCAATGAATTAAAATTAATGGGTGCAAAAATAAAGGTGGATGGAAGAAGTGCAATCATTGAGGGTGTCGAGAGACTGAGCGGCGCCAAAGTGAAGGCTACAGATTTGAGGGCAGGTGCAGCACTTATAATTTCTGGTCTCTGTGCAGAAGGGCGAACAGAGATTTCTGAGGTGTACCATATCGACAGAGGCTATATAAATATAGAAGAAAAAATGAGGAAATTAGGAGCGAATATTATCCGAAGAGAGTAATGCCTAGGGGTAGCTGGCAAAGCTGCCATTTATATATATGAAATAAGGAGCAAATAGCTGATGCTATTTGCTCCTTATTTTTATATAGGAATTACAAATTAGAATGTCCAATTCTTGACTACACTTAAGCACTTCCTGATTTTGGGTGCCATACAATTCTATAAGCTTGTATAATCTTTCTCTCAACTGATCAATCTTTTCTGCTAGAAGCTTTTTCATAATGACCCCTCCCAATATCACAAATTTGCCTTGTTTATAAAATTCGTCAAAAAAAGGCATTTTCCTATCTTTTAACCAATATTTCGTTCGACAAATACCAACATAATCATACAGACATATATCTGCATTTATATAAATACAATGGTATATAGAATTATTTTTAATTGTGTAGGGGCAGGTTTCCATGCCTGCCCGAGTTTGTAGGTGCAGACACTCGGGACGACACGCCGGTCGTCCCCTACAGTAAATCTGCAAAGAAATGTAGTAGGGGTAGACCCATGTGTCTACCCGTAAGTCTACCCGCGACACTACCCAATTATAACAAATGGAAGAGAGGGATTTGTTTGAAGAGATTTTTGGTATTGCTGCTGGCTTTTGTTGTTGTTGTGTTTGCTTTGCCTTTGCTGGTATTGAAGGGCTGTGAGAAAGAGGAGGCCAAAGTCAAAGAATTTGAAGATGTGGGAACAATAAACATAAATGTATTTGATACGGCTAAGGGAGAGCTTAGAGAAATGAACCTGGAGGAATATGTGATAGGGGTGCTGGCCGGAGAGATGCCATCGGCGTTTCATATAGAAGCACTGAAGGCGCAGGCACTGGCTGCCAGAACCTATACCTTGATGAAAGCTAAAGCCTTTGGCGGAAAGGGCTGTGATAAGCATCCCGAAGCAGATGTCTGTACGGACTTTGCGCACTGCCAAGCCTTTGAAGATCCAAAGTCTATCACGTATAACTATGACAAGTATAAACAAGCAGTATTAGGCACCAAAGGAGAGGTCATCGTTTACGAAGATCGTCTTATACAAGCAGTTTTCCACTCCACCAGCGGTGGTAAGACAGAAAACTCTGAGGAAGTCTGGACAAACAAGGTTCCTTATCTGAGAAGCGTAGCAAGCGAGTTTGAGGAGGCTTCTCCCAAACTAATGACGGGCACTAATGTTAAAGTCAACGACTTTATAGCTGCTATGAAAAAACTAGATAGTGGAGTACAGCTGAGCAGTAAAAACATTAAGAATCAGATAAAAATACTTGATAGAAGTGAAGGCGGCAGGATAACAAAGCTGTCAGTGGGCGGCAAGGTATTGAGTGGAAGTGCTGTGCGAGGCGCTTTGGGGCTTAATTCCTCTAATTTTACCATTAGCTACAATGGAGATACGATGAAATTCACCGTATTAGGAAATGGACATGGGGTAGGACTGAGCCAATATGGAGCAGACGGAATGGCGCAAAACGGATCTGAGTACAATGAAATCATAAAGCACTATTACCAGGGTGTCGAGATCATGAAGATAGATGAGCTGGTTAAAGTGTGGAGCAGTAGCAGCTTTAATGCAGCTAACTGATGAAGTGCTAGAAATATATGCAAATAATTGTAAAATAATTGCCTATGCTTGTATTATTTTATAAATTGCTGGAAATAATACAAGTGGAGGTGTAACACATGAAGTTTAATGATTTATTTAGTAATCGTAGAAATATTTATTTTGTTTCTTTGATCATTATGGCATTGCTATTGGCAGGCGGTGTTTGGCAGTACAACAACTATATAAGCGGCAAAATGGCAGAGCTTGATTTTGAAAATCAGCTGGATGAGTTGGATAAGCTGTTGGAGGAGCAAGATGATTTAGGCGTCAAGATTATCGAAGATACATCCGGCGAAGGCAGCGTTGATGAGCCTATCAAAGAGGTATCCAATACAGATAACAATGCCAAGGAGAAAACTCCCCCTGTTGTTCCGAAAACTCCAACGGCAGGCAAGAGTAATGAAAAGCCTATAGCTGCTGTAAAAATAGAGCCTGTAGATATAGACACCATGATTCTTCCTGTGTTTGGAAACATATCTATTGATTATTCAGATACCGAGCTTGCATATTCCAAGACCATAGACAGCTGGATCACACATTCGGGCTTGGATTTAAAAGCGGAGGAAGGTAGTCCGGTAAGAGCAGCCTTAGATGGCGTTGTGCTAGAGACTGCAAATGATGCGCAGTGGGGACTTACGATTGTTTTGGATCATGGAGATGGCGTCTACACAAGATACAGCAACCTTTCAACTTTAGACCTTGTAAGTAAGGGACAGCAGTTGAAAAAGGGTGATGTAATCAGTGGAGTGGGTAAAACTGCTTTATGTGAAATTGCTGAAGAACCACACTTGCACTTTGAACTTATCAGAGATAAGCAAAATATAGACCCTAAAAATTATTTGCCTAAAAAACTCAAATAATGATTATTTGAAAAAATGACAACTTTAACAAATCCAGTGGTTTTAAGTTCTAATTGAAGAAAATTTGCATATTAATGTAAAAAGACACCAATAAGGGGGTTGTAGTAATTGAAGGATTACATTGAAGAAAGAGCGTTGGAAATAGCGAAATATAT
>JAQSYD010000194.1 GCA_029256325.1 Clostridia bacterium | reverse complement strand
GTTTTTACAGTCAAACTTTAATGGTTAATGAAGGCCTAAAGTTATTTGATTTCAGGGTTTCTATAATTAGAGACTTGCAGCTTGCAAATTACTATAAAAGCCCGACAACAGGTAAATATCCTGATAAACCAATATACGTTAGTAATATGGCTATTGATGGTTCAAACTTCGGCATAGCTGGGCTTACAAAAGGGTATATGTTTGAATTTCAGATTGATTCTATTAACTTTAACGGAAGTGCTGATACCATTGAAATAGAGCCTCACTACTATACAACAGACTTATTTACAAGAGATATCCCAGAGCGAGATTTGTATTGGGAAGATTCTAATCATAAAATATGGAAGGCTGGCCAAGGAGCTCATGCCGCCTGGGATAATATTATCCTGACCGCATCAAACAGAACTATAAAAAGCAGTAAATTAGCAACCTGGAGAGGTGAGTACTTGATACCAGGCACAGCTTGGGCAGTACCTCACGGAACTTCAGCCTCCAATGCAAAAACAGCAGCCCTAAAGCGTGATATCATAATCAATTTCCAAATCAAAGGCTATAAAGCTGGAGTTCTTAAGTATAATTACAATTTAAGTCAGTGGCCCTTAGAGAGAACATATACCAAAAAACCATATTTGATTGGTGATGTAATAAAATATGATTATTCAAGGAGCAATTTAGATGATATAAAATTTAAAGACAATAGATAATCAAAGCCCGAGGAAAATTCCTCGGGCTATCTTTCAAGTAAAATATTTATTTAGAGTTTTTATCAATATTCATAAGCAGTCTCACTATGATGTTTACTACTTCGGCCCTTGTGGCGCTTTTATTTGGCTCTAACTTACTTTTCCCAATCATTTCTAAAGCTCCAATACTATAAAGCTTATCAATATCCTTCTTTGCCCAATAATTATCATCGGAATCGCTATATTTCTCAGTAGAGTCCCTTTTGACAATGTCTTCTTTGACAATAAGCCGTGAAATAATTGCAATCATTTCACTTCTTGTAATGTAGTTGTTTGGTTTAAATGTACCATCTACATAGCCATTAATAACGCCGGTGTTCTTAAGCGCCATTACATAATCTTGGTGCCACAGCCCTTTAACATCTTTAAAAGTTTTATTCGGATCATCAATATAGTATCTGACAGAAAAGGCCTTGTATATCATAGCAGCAAATTCTGCTCTAGATATTCTATTATCCGGTTTAAATGTATTATCAGAATATCCGCTTATAATTCCAAGTTCACTAGCAATATTTATTTCTTTTTCTGACCAATGATTTTTAATATCTTTAAATTTTGCTATGTTAGTTTTTTGATTTGCAGTAACTAGTTGTTCTATGGTCGTTATAATGTTGTCAGCATCAACGACCTTCTCATCAAAGTATGACTTCTGCTTGTTATACATCAAAGTGTCTGCTTCAATAATCCTTCGATTTTCTTCATAGATTTGCTGACTATTATCTATATAAATCTTAAGGCTGTCCACGTATTGGCCATATTTAGCTGTAATTGTTACTTCTCCATATTTGCCCCCAAAGTAGATTGTTCCATCGCTTGATATATTGACTATTTCTGCGTCTGAGGTTGTCCAGCTAGTAGCGTTGGGAAGCGGTCTGGAATAACCATCTGTGTATTCGCCTTTTGCCTCCAGTTTTCTTGCTTGAAAAGGCCCGTTGGGTATGTCTCCATATATTTTAATACCTGTTATAACACCCTCAGTGGTGTATTGGGTCGGTATCCAACCTGTTGAAGGAACCCAATTCGCTGAATTGATGACAGATATAAGCATTGCTGACTTATCACGATATGTTGCAGTAATCATAAAAGCACCTACGTCCCCATGAACACTAACAACACCATCAGCATTAACTGTAGCAATATTATTATTACTGCAAGTAAAAGTAACATACTTATTGTTCATTATTTCTACAGAATTGTCACTAAAAACAGATTGTACAGTTAAGGGATAAAGTGAACCCTTTTCACAATAATATGGAATGCCATTCATTGTAATATAGGATGATGCCGCCGGTACAAATTGGGTCGACACTGAAACACTATTCACTATTCCTTGATATGTTGCAGTTATGGTTACTGCTCCGCCACGTCCTGTAAACGCAACATTTCCATTGCTGTCAACTACCGCAACATCAATATTAGTGGATGTCCATACTACTCCAGTGCTAATTATTGCACTGGTACCATCACTATAAGTGCCCGTAACTGTTAGTTTAGTAGACCCAGTGGCTGGTAATTGTTCATTGATCTTTATTGAGCTAATTGTTCCTGCTGCATAAACGTTACTCTGCAGCAGAAATAATAAAATAGCAGTTATAAACATGTATCCTTTTATCCTATTTCTTAAGCTAAGCATCGAACCCCTCCAGTATATGAAAATTATGGAACCCAATATACTGCAATTTTACAATTATTATATGAAAAATACAATATATTTCTATATTTCGCTATTAAACATCAATACTGAAAAAAAATGAAACTCGAAGAGTTTCGCCCCCGAGTTTCATTTCTTATTCATATCTTAGTGCTTCTATAGGATCTAGCTTTGCAGCCTTATTGGCTGGATATAGTCCAAAGAATATACCTACTGCAGAAGAGAATCCAAAGGA
>JAQSYD010000084.1 GCA_029256325.1 Clostridia bacterium | reverse complement strand
CTCAGGAATACCGACTGTAACTTAATCATAACATACACTGCTTGGATTGCACAACAAACAAAAGCTTTGGCATAAAGGTAGCACTTCATACTTTGCTTTCTAGAGTCTTATTGGTTCTAATAGTAGCTTTAGTTTTATCGATATAAAATTTTAATCCGTAGTTAGATAAGAAGCACTAAATTCTTTGCATAAGGAATAACTTGCTGGAGTAAAGCTTCATCTACCCCGGGGGAATACCTCTGAAGAAGATTGCTTTGTCGTGCTCCAGAGCTACATCCCTCAAAGCAAGGCTTCTGATGCTGCTGAAGCTGTTGGAAGCAAATTCATTAAGTGTGTGTGCAGAAGCTCGTGAGCTCTGTGACCTCCGATTTCACCGAGATACTCCTTGTATAGATTGATAACATCAGGGTTTTCATGGGATTTTCTTAAGGGTTTATCCTTATCGATTTTATAAAGACCTGCCGCCCTTGCCTTTACCAACTCGATATTGCCCATATGATATGGCTGTCCGCCTCCATCGATGCAGCCTCCCGGGCAAGCCATAATCTCAATGGCGTGATAGTGAGCTTCGCCTTTTTCTATGGATTGAAGCAGCTTTCTGGCATTGCCCAGGCCATGGGCGACTCCGATTTTTACATCAGTTCCATTGATATTTACAGAAGCCTCTTTAAGTCCATCAAGTCCTCTTACACTATGGAAGTCCACATCTTTCAGCTCTTCTCCGGTCAGCCATTCATAGCTGGTGCGGAGTGCTGCTTCAATTACGCCTCCTGTTGTACCGAATATATCTGCTGCACCCGTTGAAATGCCAAGAGGGTTGTCAAAATCGTCGTCGGGAAGGTTTTTAAAATCGATACCTGCTTCTGTAAGCATTGCAATAAGCTCTCTTGTGGTAATTACATGATCCACGTTGCGGAGCCCCTCATTGACCATCTCTTCTCTAATGATCTCATATTTCTTAGCAATGCAAGGCATTACAGACACCATTATAATTTTCTTAGGGTCGATATTATACTTTTCTGCATAGTAGGTCTTTGTCAATACACCCAAAATCATATGGGGAGATTTACAGCTGGAGGGTATATCAATCAGGTTGGGGAACTGATGCTCAATAAACTTAACCCAGCTGGGACAGCAGCTCGTGAGAATTGGAAGCCTGCCTCCGTTTTTCAGTCTGTCAATAAATTCATTGGCTTCTTCCACAATTGTAACGTCAGCACCAAAGTTGGTATCAAACACCATGTCAAAGCCCAGCCTTCTCAAAGAAGACACCATTTTGCCCGTTACATCGGTGCCAGGTGGCATATCGAATTTTTCTCCCAAGGTTACTCTGATAGATGGAGCAGTCTGTACCACTACATGCAGATCCTCATCTGCCAGAACCTCCCATATCTTAGATACATGACTCACTTCAGTTAGTGCTGCAGTAGGGCAAACCTGGGTGCATTGGCCGCAGAACACACATTGTGTATCAACCATGGGCAGTCCAAAAGCAGGAGCCACAACTGTTTCAAAGCCTTTGTCCACAGCAGAGTAGATGCCTACGGTCTGCACTTCGTTGCACATGGTTTCGCAGCGTCTGCACATGATGCACTTATCAGGATTTCTATAAAGAGCTTGGCTGGAAGAATCTTTGGTGTAATGCGTCATTTCGCCCTCATATTTAAGCTTCCTGATGCCCAGCTCTGCCGCTAGCTTTTGCAGCTGACAATTCTGGTTTCTCTCACAAACCAGACAATCGGTAGGGTGGTCGGATAGCAGCAGCTCCACCATCGTTCTTCTGGCCTTAATAGCCCTTAAGGTATCTGTACGAACCTTCATGCCTTCTACTACCTCTGTAGCGCAGGCAGGAGAAAGATTCCGGCGCCCTTCTACCTCAACCATACATACTCTGCAGGAGGCAGTTCTGTTTACCATTTTTATATCGTGTATATTAAGATGGCACAGGGTAGGAATTTCAATGTTTACAAGTCTAGCTGCATCAACAATATTCATCCCTTTTTCAGCTGTAACTGACATGCCATTTATCGTTAAATTTACTTTTGACAATTTATTCACTCCCTTCCTTACATTCTGGTTACTGCGCCAAACTTGCAGACTTGCTCACAAGCACCACAGGCGATGCATTCTTCTTTGTTAATAACGTGAGGTTCCTTCACTTTGCCTGATATGATGCCCTTAGGGCAGGCTTTCACGCACAGCGTACAGCCCTTGCATTTTTCAGCGATGATGTGATATTTCAGCAGGGCTTTGCATACACCGGCAGGGCAGTATTTATCAACGACATGAGCTTTATACTCATTCCAGAAGTATTTCATAGTACTTAATATAGGATTAGGAGCTGTTTGACCCAGACCGCACAGGGAGCTGTCCTTAATAATTTGAGACAGGTCCTTAAGTCTTTCCAGGTCCTCTTCGGTGCCCTTACCCTCTGTTATTTTTGTAAGTATTTCGTGAAGCCGCTTATTGCCTACACGGCATGCCGTACATCTGCCGCAGGATTCATCAACTGTAAACTCAAGGTAAAACTTTGCTATGTTTACCATGCAATCGTCTTCATCCATAACGATCATACCGCCGGAGCCCATCATGGAGCCTATTTCCGTTAAGGATTCATAGTCAATGGCAATGTCAAGATGCTGTTCCGGGATACAGCCGCCGGAGGGGCCTCCTGTCTGTACAGATTTGAATTTTCTTCCGTCCTTGATGCCACCGCCTAAGTCAAACACGATATCTCTTAATCTTGTTCCCATAGGAACCTCTACCAAGCCAACGTTGTTGATTTTGCCTGCCAATGCAAATACTTTAGTACCTTTGCTTTTCTCGGAACCGATGGTGGAAAACCATTCTCCGCCGCGCAAAAGAATGGGGCAAATATTTGCAAAGGTTTCTACATTATTTATATTTGTAGGCATTTTCCAAAGCCCAACCTCAGCCGGGAAGGGGGGCTTCACGGTAGGTTCACCTCTGCCGCCTTCGATGGAATTGATGAGCGCTGTTTCCTCTCCGCAGACAAAGGCACCTGCGCCATATTTAAGATGAATATCAAAGCTAAAGCTGCTGCCTAAGATATTCTTGCCAAGCAGACCCAGCTCATAGGCTTGATTCACTGCGATTTTTAATCTGTTGATTGCCAAGGGATACTCTGCTCTAATATATATGTAGCCACTGTCTGCACCGATGGCATACCCTGCTATAGCCATGGCCTCCAGCACACTGTGCGGATCGCCCTCCAGTATGCTTCTGTCCATGAAGGCTCCGGGATCGCCCTCATCGGCGTTGCAGATAATGAACTTTCTATCGCTTTTGTTCTTTCGGGTATACTCCCATTTAAGTCCTGTAGGAAAGCCTCCGCCTCCGCGGCCCCGCAGACCGCTTTTTTTGATCTCGTCAATTACTTTTTCCGGCGTCATTTCATTGATTGCCTTCCCCAGCGCTTGATAGCCATCCACTGCAATATATTCATAGATATTCTCCGGGTCTATCAATCCGCAGTTTCTCAGGGCGATACGCTCTTGCTTCTTGTAGAAGGGCATTTCACTTTGCTCTTCCAGCTTCTTTTTAGTTTCAGGCTCTTCATACAGAAGTTCCCTCACTATTCTACCCTTGATTACGTGTTCTTTGACCAGGGTGGCTGCAGTTTCCGGTGTCACTCTTACATAAAATACATTATCAGGCTGAATTTTGACGATTGGACCCTGCTCGCAAAAACCAAAACAGCCTGTTGTTATAACTCTTACCTCTTGATCAAGTCCAGCATGCGTAATTTCCCTGTTCAAGCTTTCAATGACTTCTACACTGTTAGAGGCTTGGCAGCCGGTGCCGCCGCATACCAGGATATCCATTCTGTAATTGTTCATGCCATCACCTTGACCTTTCTATAACCCAGTCGGTTATGGGCTCGCCCTTTTTTATATGTCTGTCAATGAGTTCCTTTGCCTTTTGAGCATTAATATTTCCGTATAGTACCGCCTCTTTGCCGGGCATGCTTATTTCCACAACAGGCTCCGCGTAGCAGTAACCCAGACAGCCGGTCTGCACTACGGATACATTAGAAAGACCTTGGGCCTTGACTTCTTCAACGATTGAATTGATGGTTTCTCTTGAGCCTGATGCGATTCCACAGGTTGCCATGCCCACGGCTATTCTAATTCTATTTTCTTCATTTTCGTTGCTTCTCATATCTACACTGCTTTTATACTTGTCTCTTAAGGTCTTTAGCTCATCAAGAGACTTAATCATTGTCATAAGAATTCCTCCATTTCCTCTCCTATTGTGCGTTTTGCTTGACTAGCATTTGCTGACCTTGGGCTTCACTGCCGATTTCCTTAATAATAGCAGCTACATCATCAGGCTTTACTCTGCCGTGTACCTTGCCGTCAACGATTACGACAGGTGCCAAACCACATGCACCAACACACCGAATACTGTCTATGGTATACATGCCATCCTCCGAGGTAGTACCCTCCTTGATATTCAGCTGTTTCCTGAATTCTTCCACTATTTTATCGGCACCTTTGACGAAACAGGCAGTTCCAAGGCATACACTGATAATATGCTGACCTCTGGGTTCCATTGTAAAATAGGAATAAAAGGTTGCTACTCCGTATACCTTGGCAGCAGGAATACCAAGCTTTCTGGCAACGAACAGCTGCACATCCGAAGGAAGATATCCAAAAATCTCTTGGGCCTCCCTCAGAATGTTGATCAATTCGCCCTCACCATATTCCAGACTCTCAATATAGCTTCCCAACTTTTCTAGCTTTGCAGAATCGACTTTATATTCTCCCATTTTTGCACCTGAATAACAGGCTTCACCGTCCTTCCTAAATAATCAGTTAAAGTATTTGCATAACAGATTTTTTTAATACTTCCACAGAACATTTAATATGTAGATATGGTGCAGGGACTAGTCTGCAGGCAGTCAGAAAAGGAATGTATTCCCAGATGCTTATATAAATTACTTATATTTACTTTAAGAATTTTGTAGTATAATGGTATAGAAAATGAAAGAAACTGCCGAAATATAGTAATGTAGGGAATATGATGTATATGAAGGTGGGTGCAATGTGAACATCAATAATATGAAACAAAAGGCATCTAAATACAGCAATCTGATAAAGTTTTTTACAAACACCTTGATATGGGCAGGGATTATAGCTTTGGCTCTAGGTTTAGGATATTTTAATACATTGACATTTCATACTGTAGCTGAGCTTTTCACTGTAATTATTGCTTTTTCAGCATTCATTATAGTACTTAATACATATAACATTTCACAAAACAGTTATCTGACATTCCTGGGAATAGGCTTTGGATTTGTGTCAGTATTTGAGATACTTCATGTAATTACCTATGCAGGAACAGATATATTCTTGTTGAACAATCCAAATGTAAATTTGCTTGTTTCAATTGTGCCAAGGCTGCTGCAAAGCGTAGTCATATTAGTTTCCTTTATATTTATCAATAGAAAAATTAATATTGCGTGGTCGGTGGCAACCTATTGTTTTGTTACAATGGCGTTAATAGCAGGTCTATTTTATTCTGGCAGCAGCATTCTGATATATATTGATGTGAAGAAATTTACAACGTTTTATCAGGCATTAGAGATTACAGCGGCAGTGTTATTCTCGGTAGCCCTGGTCATTCTGATGGTCAATATGAAAAGCTTTAAGTTTAGAATTTATAAATACATGCTTTTCTCATTGGTGGCATCTGTATTGGCAGATATACTGCTGGTAATGGGTGCAAATATGAACAGCATGGTTAATGTTTCATCTCATATATTGAAGTTCATTGCTTCTTTCTGCATTTATAAGGCGGTTATACAAAACACCCTGAGAAATCCTGTAGACTCCATGTTTTTTGAACTGGACATGGTGAAAAATGAGCTGGCGGAAAAAAACTATGAAATTTCTAAAAGCAATGAAAAGCTGAAGCATGACATAGATGATCTGCACCAAGTAGAAAAGCTGCTGCGCAAAAGTAAGGCTTGGTCCAGGTCAATATTTGAGGGCTCTCCTGTGGGTATTGCATTGTTGAACACCAATTCAGTGGTGATTGAAGTGAACCCGGCTTTGGAAAGAATATTGGGTTATAGTGCAAATGAACTAAGAAATATAGGTATAAGTAATATCACCCATATTGACGATATAGAAAATGACAGCAGATTTTTTGATGACCTGCTGGAAGGCACCATAGACAGCTATAAAATTGAAAAAAGATACATCCGAAAGGACAATAAGGTTATTTGGGCCAATGCAAAGCTGTCATACATACAAAATGTTGGTGAGGATTTCCAATTTATTATTGCTATGATAGAGGATATTACGCAACAAAAGGAGAATGAAGAAAAGCAGAAACAGCTTGTAGCAAGACTGGAAGAAACCAACAAGGAATTGGACAATTTTGCATACATCGTATCCCATGATTTGAAGGCGCCTCTAAGGGGCATCGGTTCCCTGGCAAATTGGCTGCTTACGGATTATAGGGACAAGCTGGATGAAGAGGGGGCAGACATCATTAACCTCCTTGTAAACCGAGTGGAGCGCATGAAGAATTTTATCGATGGGATTCTTCAGTACTCAAGAGTTACTAGGGTAAAAGAAAACTATGTGGATATTGACCTGAATAAGCTGGTCAAAGAAGTGATAGAGATGCTTTCGCCTCCAGAAAATATAAAGATTACTGTAGATTCAGCATTACCTGTAATCAAGGGAGAAGTTATATATATAGAACAGGTCTACCAGAACTTAATCAGCAATGCTATAAAGTTTATGGATAAACCGGAAGGCAAAATAAATATAAGCTGCAATTCAAAAGCGGATTTTTGGGAATTCAGTATATCGGACAACGGTGCCGGTATAGATGAAAAGTATTTCAACAAGATATTTATGATTTTCCAAACTCTGCAGCCCAGAGATAAATTTGAAAGCACCGGAGTCGGACTTTCCATAGTAAAGAAAATAATAGAAACCAGCGGAGGTAAGATCTGGCTGGAATCAGGCGTAGACAAAGGAACAACCTTCTATTTTACGCTGCCAAAGAACGTATAAAATAAACTGCAATACATAAATCAAAGAAAATGCTTTGCTATGGCAAGTTCTATGTGAAATGTATTGCATAAAACATATTGAAGGGATGATAAAAATGAGAAGCAGAAAGCCAATACTTTTGGTAGAAGACGACTATGTGGATGTAATGACAGTAAAAAGAGCCTTAAGTGAGATAAATCTGCAAAATGATTTGGTAGTCGTGGAAAATGGGGAGCAGGCGCTGGAGTATTTGGATGATCTGAAAAATGAGAGACCGGGAATCATACTTTTGGACTTGAATATGCCAAGGATGAACGGTATAGAGTTTCTGCAGATTGTCAAAAAACATGATCAGCACAAAGTTATTCCAATCATCGTTCTCACCACTTCATCCCAGGAGAAGGACAGGTTGGAGAGCTTTAAAATGAGCGTTGCAGGTTATATGACAAAGCCTGTTATATATACCGAGTTTGTTGAAGTAGTTAAAGTGATAGACAAGTATTGGACTTGTAGTGATATGCCCATATAATAAAACGTTTAGGGGGATATTATGGAAAATAGGGGTTATAGGATTCTACTGGTAGAAGATGATATCATTGATCAAATGGCTTTTAAAAAGATGGTTCGAAATAAAGAATTGAACTATGACTATCTGGTAGCAGGCTCTGCGAAAGAGGCTGCAGCGGCAGTTGAGAACAATAGCTTTGATCTTGTCATCACAGATTATCTGCTTGGTGATGGTACAGCTTTTGATGTGATGAAGATGCTGAAGGAAACACCGGTGATCATTACTACGGGAGCCGGCAATGAAGAAGTCGCTGTAAGGGCCATGCACGAAGGCGCCAATGACTATTTGGTAAAGGATTCGGATGGGAATTATCTTAAGGTGCTTCCCATAACCATTGAAAATGTAATTGAGAGAGTCATGAATCAGAAGCAGCTGAAGATATTATCTCATGCATTAATGAGTATTGGAGACAGCGTTTTTATAACGGACACCAAGGATAATATACTTAACGTAAACAAGGCTTTTGTCGACACCTTTGGGTATCAGCCGGAGGAAGTAATAGGCAAGAATTGCTGCATTTTAAGTAAGGTCTGTGAAAAAATCAAAGACGGCTGCTGTGATTGGGAGGATTCCTTAGACAGTATGGGTATGAACGAAGTATACCACTTAAAGAAGGACGGAAGTGAGTTTCCCGCTCTTCTTTCAAACTCCTGCATAAAGGATGACAATGGCAATGTATTGGCCAAGGTAGGGGTTGTTAGAGACATCACAGAGATCAAGGAAGCTCAGAAAAAGCTTCAGGTTTATGCTACCATGGACATATTGACTGGCGCATTAAATCGCCGAGCAGGTCTTGTCATATTGGAAAAGCAGATACAGCTATGCAAGCGCAACAACTGGGACCTTACAATATGCTATATTGATGTGGATGGGCTGAAGGATGTCAATGATACTTACGGGCATCAAGAAGGTGACGATTATATACTGTTTGTGACAAATGTATTAAAGGAGATCATTCGTGAATCTGACGGCTTGTGCAGATTAGGTGGAGATGAGTTTTTACTCATGCTGCCGGAGTGTGATGTACCCAAGGCGGACATGGTATTAAAGCGAATAGTAAAGTCCTTGGATGAGCATAATGTGAGAAACAGCAAGCCATATAAAATCAGCTTCAGCTATGGCTTGGTCAAATATGATTTTGTTGAGCAGCCTAAAATCGGCAGGCTTATTGCCAAAGCCGACATGGAGATGTATAAGCATAAAAATAAAAAGAAAAAGCAATAATGTGAACTGCGGTGAAAACCGCAGTTTTTTTATGAAATCCACCGGAAAATGTGTTAAATTGTTCATAATATTTTAAATAAAATACAACTATGATATAATACAATTTATGGATATTAGTTAAAGATGAAATGGAAGTGGATATCAATGCCCTTAGATATAGAAAACAATACCAAGACTCCTTTAATAAAGATAAAAAGCTCTCGGGCCATAGAGCTTGCAGCGGCAATTCATTATTTATCCGACAGAAGTCATCACAGTTTCTCGGATAAGCTTGCCAATTCGCTTCTCAATAAGCTATCTATAGACAGCTTAAAGATGTTGAAGCTTTTATCTGGTATGAGGCTGCAGGGTTTGGAGTTATTTGAGTTCATTGTGAAGGAAAGGGCATTTGATGATATTGAGCTTTTGATGCTGAAGATTAGCGGCTATGATGATGTGAGCTTTATTTATACCCTATTGGGGGAAGTGCTGGATCAAAGTGTGATACAGCACGTTATAGAGAACAAGCTGAAGCTGGAAATGCTGCTGAAGGAAAAACCCAATCTGACGAATTGCAAATTGAAGGATTTTGAGCTCCTTTTTTATCAAACGAAGAGCTTTAAAGCGGATATAGTAAACCTAATCAGTGAAATGAACAACAGCCTTTTGTTAAATAAGCTGAATTCTTTAAATGAGGACTACAGCAAGCATATAGAAAAGACAAAAATCAGACTCAAAGACAAAAGCCCTATGGATGTTTCCCAGGAAATTATGGAGAGACAGTTCAAAAGAAAATTTGATTTTAAGGAATATTATTTTATACCATCCTATTTTATATCTCCCCATAAAATCAGAGTGTTTTGTACAGATGCACAGATGATCGTATTTTCACTGGAACAAAGAGAGAACCCGATTAATGAAGTAGGGGACAAGATATCTCTCGTATTTAAGATTATATCTGATCGTACCAGGTTGGAAATATTGCGGGCAATAATATCAGAACCCACTTATGGCAAGCTATTGGCAGAGAAACTGAATCTTACCACCGCTACAATATCTCACCATGTAGAGGTTCTAAAATCCATTCAACTCATCACAGAAAAAAGAATTAAAAATATCAAGTACTTTGAAGCAAATGAGGATGAAATAAAGAAGTTTTTTGATGAGGGCTTAGAGTATTTGTTTGAAAAATAGAATATTATAGGGGGCGTGCTCATGTGCCGCCCTAAATTTATATTTAAAAATAGTTGGGGCAGGTCTCCATGCCTGCTCCATTAAGGAGGCGATGTTATGGTAATAAACAGTCAGTTCAAAAAGCTGGATGCACAGGATATCGTGGAATTTATAAGGCTGGGTGGATTAGCATATCCTTTTATGAACATTCATACTCCAGAGGACCTGCAAAAGCAAGCAGACAGGTTCATAAAAATGCAGAACGAAGATCCTGATGCAAATATTTATGGCGCATATAGGGATGATAAGCTGATTGGAGGCATGCAGCTGCAAGACTTCACCATGAACTTTGACGGCGTGCAAATCAAGGCAGGGGGAGTAGGGTTTGTAGCAGTTGATTTGCTGCACAAAAAGGAAAGAATAGCTAAGGACATTATAAGCTATTTTATTGATCATTACAGGCAGCGCAAGGTCGTAATAGCTATGTTATATCCCTTTAGACCTGATTTCTACAAGCAAATGGGCTTTGGCTTCGGCACAAAAATGAACCAGTATAAGGTGAAGCCAGTTACCTTGCCAAGGGTTGAACACAAAGAAAACATTCAGTACCTGACAGAGCAGGACAAGGCTGAAGTGATAGACTGCTACAACAGATTTGCAGAAAAAACCCACGGCATGATAAAGAGAACAAACATAGAGATAGCGAATATATTTGCACCGGGTAAGACCACTGTAATTTACAAGCAAGGAGATAAGATAGAGGGCTACCTATCCTTTTTCTTCAAAAAGGTTGGAGAGCTCAATCCATTGAAGAACGACATCGTAATTAAAGAACTGATATATCATAATCTGGAGGCTTTTAAGCAGCTGTTGAACTTCCTGCATACGCAGTTTGATCAGATCAACAGAATAGTTATCAATACGCAGGTTGAAAATTTTCACTATCTGCTAAGTGACCCTCGTGATGACAGTGACAACGAATTTGCTCCGATATATCATCAAAGCAATTTACAAGGTGTCGGCTTGATGTATCGGATCATAGATACTGTTGAATTCTTCACTCAATTGGCAGAGCATAGCTTTAATAATGAAAATATCAAGCTAAAGCTCAATATTGTGGATAGCTTTGTGGATGAAAACAACAAGCCGGTTATTGTAGAATTCAAAAATGGCAAGCCCTTGGTGGTCGGCGGCATCAACTATGATGCAGAAGTATCCATGGATATTTCTGATTTCTCAGCAATGGCAATGGGTTGCGTAGAATTCAGAGCTTTAATGAATCTGGGTTTAGCCAAAATTAGCGACAAAAGTTATGCAGAAACTGTGAATAATTTGTTCAGAACAAAAGACAAACCAATCTGCACAACAATATTTTAATGTAGGGGAGGACCCATGTGTCCTCCCGTGAATTGTAGGGGCAGGTTTCCATACCTGCTCTTTTACTCATTTCTGCACATAAAAAAATAGAAGCTCAAGCTTCTATTTTCTATATCTCTATTACTGCACGCTTCCTTGTCTCCAACGAATGATCAAGAACTTAATGATTCCTGCTGCCGGAACTGCCAACAGCATGCCCAACAATCCGAAATACGCACCGCCTATGGTTATGGATAGGATTACAAATACGGGATGCAAGCCTACACTTTCACCAACTACCTTGGGAGATATGATTGCTCCGTCTATTTGTTGAACTAACAGCAGTACCAGCACTGCAAACAGTGCTTTAATGGGTGAACCGCTGAGAAGCCCAACTATGATAGCGGGAATTGAACCTATTATGGGTCCGAAATAAGGGATTACATTGGATATACCTGCAGTCATGCCTATAAGAACAGGGAAATCCAATCCGATGATCCATAGCCCGATGGAACACAATATACCAACGATAATAGCATCCAGCAATTGCCCTCTTATAAACTTGGATACGACATTGTCAACATCGTGGAAAAACAACTTTGTATTTTTGTATGAATTTTTTCTAAAAACAACATGAAAACAGTCATTGGTAAGCTTCTTGAAATACTCCAAATCCTTCAATACATAAAAAGCGATAATAGCTCCCAATAAAATATTGATTAAATTACTGCCCAGCTGCTTTATAGAATCAAAGGCAGCATTGATTGCACTTCCCATTAATCCGTTCATTCTCTCAATTAGGCTCTTGAACTGCTCTTTCACATCTGACGACAAGCCGCTGGTTTCCAATTGAGTTAATGCTGATTGGAATATGTCGTTGTAGCGCTGACTATATTTCATGATCGCCTCTATCATATTGTTAACATTGACATTGTTTGTAATCTGTCCGCCAATCATCACATAAGTACTATATATAAACAGAATAAAACCGCTGACAATGAGCAAATATGTAAGCAATACGCTGAATGTACGTTTATATTGAGGTTTTATATTAACCTGCTTGAATAAATTAAGCTCCAGCCACTTTACCATTGGATGCAGCAGATAAGCAATCACCAAAGCAATGATAAATGGAGACAATATGGACAAAATATTTCCAAGAAAACTAAAAAATGCTTCTAAAATTGAACCGATATTGCCGATAATTGCATATAGGATATATAGTGCCGTAGCTGTCAAGACTATATAGAAGCTGTACTTCAGCAGATTTTTATCTAGATTTATCTTCATTGTGCATTTCCTTTCAACCGAGAATATATATTTACAATACCATAATATAGGAAGCTTTTATATATCTTTATATACGTAGGTTGTTTATATTTTGTTTTATTAATTTATATAAAATTTCCTGTTGAAATATTTTCGATTATCTTGTATAATACATTAGTACGAGCAAACGCTCACTAACATGGAGAGATGGCTGAGCTGGTTGAAGGCGCACGACTGGAAATCGTGTGACTGTTAATAGCGGTCCGAGGGTTCGAATCCCTCTCTCTCCGCCA
>JAQSYD010000083.1 GCA_029256325.1 Clostridia bacterium | reverse complement strand
TTTGCAATGACAGTAATTGCAGCGCTATCGAGAGGAGCCATGACAAAAGGAATTTTCGCAGGCTTCTTGGGTGTTCTCATTTCTCTGATGGGTGTATTTCCAGACAACCAGCATATGAGAATGATACCATCCTTCCTTTCAGCGGATTTGAGAGACGGCTTCCAGCTGCTGCCTGTTCTAATAGGTCTGTTTGCTTTCTCTCAGATGTTCAGTGAAGCTGAATTAGGGATGAAACAGCTGCTGGTGGATAAGAATGTTTTGGATAATAAGCAGACAAGAAAATTCTCATTTAAGGATTTTAAGGGACAAATTATTAATTTATTTCGTTCCGGCTTGATAGGTACTTTCATCGGCGTTCTTCCAGGGGTTGGAGGAAGTGCGGCTTCCTTGATGTCCTATTCTCAGTGCAAGGCATGGTCTAAGCATCCGGAGAAATTAGGAACTGGTGAAGTAGAAGGTCTGGTAGCCAGTGAAGCAGCCAACAACGGTTTGACAGGCGGCGCTTTGGTACCTCTGCTATCCCTTGGAATACCTGGGGACTCTACAACTGCAGTTTTGGTTGGAGCCTTCATGCTGCAAGGTGTACAGGTAGGACCTTTATTCATTACACAAAACCCTGACATATGGCATACGATACTTTTTGCGCTTTTGCTATGCAATTTCTTGATGTTTGCAGTGATGTTCGGCCCGATAAAATATCTGGCCAATATTATCAGGATTCCTTCAAGCAAGCTATATCCTGCTGTGGTATTAATGTGCGTGGTAGGTGCCCTTTCAACCAGAAACGGTAATATGGCGGATGTCATTACAATGGTTGTTTTTGGTTTAGTTGGCTATCTATTCTCGAAAATCGGTTTGCCGGCCACAACCTTCTTAATCGGTTTTATTTTAGGAAGAGACTTGGAGAAGTATTTTATCGATTCCTTAAAGGGATCTGGCGGCGATCTTTCAGTGTTCTTCTCAAGACCAATAGGTCTTGGCATCTGGGCTTTGATCATAGGATTTTTAATCTATGCATTCTATGACAACAGAAGAGCGCATAAACAAAAAATAGCCTAATTAAGAAGGAGGAACACGAAGTGGCTGTCCCATTGTATATTAAGGTTAATGAAAAAGATAATGTAGTGATTGCTGTAAATGATATAAAAGCAGGAACTGAATTGATGCAGGGGGTTGTTGCGGGACAGGATATACCACAAGCGCACAAGCTTGCATTGAGCGACATTCCCGCAGGTAAAGAGATCATTCGATATGGTGTGATCATAGGATATGCTGTTAGAGACATAAAAAAAGGGGATTGGATCAACGAAACAATGCTGGAGCTGCCAGTACCTCCATCTGTGGATGCGATGTCCTATGGAACAAACTTGGTTAAGGACTTGCCGGAACCACCGGTGCGAACATGGGAAGGCTATGTAAATCCCAAGGGTGGCTATGCCGGTACCAGAAATATACTGGGAATCAATACTACTGTTCAGTGCGCAACCAGCGTAGTGAATGTAGCAGTAGAACGTATGAAGAGAGAACTGCTCCCGAAATACCCAAATGTGGACGATATCGTTCCAATCAATCATGCTTACGGATGTGGGGTAGCAATCAATGCACCGGAGGCAAAAATTCCGATTCGTACTCTTCGAAACGTGGCGAAGCATCCGAACTTCGGGGGAGAGTTAATGGTCGTGGGCTTAGGCTGTGAGAAATTTACAGTTGACATGCTGCTGGATGAAGCGGACCGGTCTCCGGACAATGTAATCATCCTGCAGGAGTTAAAAGGCTTTGAAGCTATGATTGAAGAGTTGATGAAAATGGCTGACAAGAAACTTGCCAAGCTAAATGTAAGAAGACGTGTAACGCTGCCTTTATCGGATTTGCTAATCGGCATGCAGTGCGGCGGCAGCGATGCTTTTTCCGGCATTACAGCCAATCCAGCAGCGGGCTATGCATCCGACATGCTGGTGCAGGGCGGGGCGACGGTATTATTCTCTGAAGTCACAGAAGTTCGAGACAGTGTGCACTTGATAGGCGAACGCTGTGTGGATGAAGCTGTATGCAGAAAGCTGGCTGACGAGATGAAATGGTATGATAGATATCTGGAAAATGGAGAAGTGGACCGAAGTGCGAATCCAACACCAGGCAACAAAAAAGGCGGTCTATCCAACATTGTAGAAAAGGCAATGGGATCCATTGCAAAATCAGGAACCTCGCCTATTGTTGAGGTTCTGTCACCGGCAGAACAGCCAAGCAAAAAGGGACTAATCTTTGCAGCGACGCCGGCTAGCGACATCGTTTGCGGACCATGTCAGTTGGCATCTGGTATAGGTCTGCAGGTATTTATGACAGGCCGTGGCACACCTTATGGATTGGCGTTGGCACCGGTTATTAAGGTGTGCTCTAGGAATGATATGAAGGATATGTGGTCGGATCTGATTGATGTAAATGCTGGGATTATTGCTTCCGGGGATGCAACCATCCCAGAGGTTGGCACAGTACTATTTAATAAAATTGTAGATGTGGCAAGCGGCAGAATGCAGAGCCAAGCTGAGAAATACAAGCTGCATAATGACTTCTGTCTCTTCAATCCTGCACCGATTACTTAAAACAAAAATCATAAATGGATATAGTGTACAATAAAATCAGCTAAATTGATACACGGTAAATATGTTAAAAACATACGATTTATTTTAAAGTATATTTAGGATAGGGAATGAATTAAGGAAGGCTAATTAAGGAGGTTTGAAATGCTAAAGATTGAAGACTTAAGAGGTGTTATTCCGCCTATTATTACACCAGTTGATGAGGATGAAAATGTTGATGAAAAAGGCCTCACAAGCGTAATTGACTATGTTATTGAAGGCGGTGTCCATGGTGTTTTCGTATTAGGCAGCAATGGTGAATTCTATGCATTTGATTTTGAGAATCAAAAACGTGCAGTTGAAATAACAGTGAAGCATGTAAACAAGAGAGTGCCGGTATATGCAGGTGCAAGCGCCATTACTACAAAAGGCTGCATAAAGCTTGCAAGAATGGCGGAAGAAGCAGGTGCCGACGCATTGACGGTGTTAACGCCAATGTTTATAAAACCAAATGAAAAGGAAATGTTTAACCACTTTGAGGCTATTGCCAAGTCAACGAATCTCCCTGTTCTTTTGTACAATAACCCGGACAAAACAACTAATAATATTTCTGTCTCCTTACTGGAAAAGTTGGCTAGGATCGATAACATTATAGGAATTAAAAATACATCCCTTGACTTTGCACAGACAATAGAATTTATGCGTGTTACCAAGGATATGGAGAATTTTAGAGTTCTCAGTGGCTCGGATTATATGATCTATGCTACTTTGGCATACGGCGGAGCGGGTTGCGTAGCTGGTACTGCCAATGTTGCACCAAGACTGGTAGTTGACATATACGAAAAATATATGGCTGGCGATTACAAGGCTGCAATGGATGCCCAATATAAACTGATTCCACTGCGAAATGCATACAATTATGGAAGCTTCCCGGTTGTAATGAAGGATTGTATGAATCTGCTTGGTTTAAATGTCGGACACCCAGTAAAGCCTATTGACCACTGTAGTGAAGAGAGGCTTCAAGCACTCAGAAAAGTATTAGATGATCTAGGCTTAACTAGACAGTAATTCAGAAAGAGTGGGGTACCATGATGAGTAGTATTAGAGAAGATGCTTTTAAAATAATAGAAGAATCAATAAAAGCAGTTTTGCCGGAGGATGCTGTCATTCGAGCATTGGACAAAAAGACCTTTGAAGGCAACGTTGTTGTCATTGCTATCGGAAAAGCGGCATGGAATATGGCAAAAGCCACCCAAGACACCCTTGGGGCAAAAGTGACAAAGGGTATAGTCATTACAAAATACAAACACTCCAAGGGTCCCATAGAAGGCTTTGAAATCATTGAGGCGGGTCACCCTATACCGGATGAGAATTCCGTGCGAGGAGCTTCCATGGCCTTAGAGCTGGTAAGGGATTTAAGTGAGAAAGACCATGTGATACTTCTAATTTCCGGGGGGGGCTCTGCACTTTTTGAAAAGCCAATGAAAGATGTCACTTTGGAAGATATTATGGATATTACTGATCAACTGTTAAGCTGTGGAGCTGATATAGTTGAAATAAATTCTGTCAGAAAGCATCTTTCAGCAGTCAAAGGCGGACGATTTGCAGAGCAGTGTGGAAAAGCAAATATCTATGCAGTTGTTTTATCTGATGTCATTGGTGATCGTTTGGACTCCATCGCTTCAGGGCCAGCCTACCCGGACAGCTCGACTTCTGAAGAAGCCTTAAATGTGATCAAGAAGTATAAGCTTCAAATCAGTGAAGATTTAATAGAAGTCTTGAAGATCGAAACACCCAAAAATGTTGACAATTGTGAAACTGTAATAACCGGAAGCGTGACTGCTTTATGCAGGGCAGCCTCACTAGCAGCAGAAAGATTAAATTATAGATCGGTATTCTTAACCTCGATATTAGGATGTGAGGCAAAAGAGGCGGGTCGCTTTATGGCAGCCATAGCAAGCGAAATTAGGCAGGGAAATTCAGATATAAAGCCCCCCTGTGCGGTGATTGTTGGCGGGGAAACGGTTGTACGCATTTCTGGTACTGGAAAAGGTGGAAGAAATCAAGAATTGGCTTTATCAGCTGCTATGGGGATTCATGGTCTTAAGGATGTCGTCTTGTTCTCCCTTGGTTCTGATGGAACGGACGGGCCAACAGAGGCGGCAGGCGGAATTGTAGATGGAGAAACAGTCCAGCGGATATTGAAGACGCAGATTGAACCGGAGGTATATCTGGACAACAACGATTCGTATCATGCCCTTAAGGCAAGCGGAGATTTAATTGTGACAGGCTCAACAGGTACAAATGTAAATGATTTGATTGTATTGTTGATTAAATAGAATAAAAGGAGGAAATTGAAATGAAAATAGGATTTATAGGATTAGGAATCATGGGAAAGCCTATGGCAAAGAATTTGTTAAAGGCAGGGTATGAATTGATAGTATTGGATATAAATAAACCAAACGTAGAGGAGCTGGTAGCGCTTGGGGCTAAGGCAGGTCTATCAAATGTTGATGTAGCAAGTCAATGTGAGATCGTCATTACAATGCTTCCAAATTCACCTCACGTTAAAGCGGTAGTTTTAGGAGAAGGCGGCGTAATTGAAGGTGCAAAACTCGGTACTATTGTAATCGATATGAGTTCAATTGCACCTCTTGCAAGTCGTGAAATATCTGCAGCATTAGAAGCAAAAGGCATTGAACTTCTTGATGCACCTGTAAGCGGTGGCGAACCAAAGGCAATTGATGGCACATTGTCTGTTATGGTAGGCGGTAAGAAAGAGATCTTTGATCGATGCTATGATATTATGAAGGCAATGGCTGGTTCAGTGGTTTACGTTGGAGAAAGCGGAGCAGGAAATATCGCAAAGCTTTGCAATCAAATTGTAGTAGCTATAAACATAGCAGCAGTTTCAGAAGCGCTAATCCTTGCGAAAAAAGCTGGCGTTGATCCTGATTTGGTATTCGAGGCTATCAGAGGTGGCTTGGCAGGCAGTACAGTAATGGAAGCAAAGGCTCCGATGATGATGGATAGAAATTTCAAGCCAGGATTTAGAATTGACCTTCATATAAAAGACATGAACAATGTACTTGAAACTTCTCATGGCGTAGGAGTTCCACTACCATTATCAGCACAGCTTATGGAAATCATGCAGGCAATTAAATTGGATGGATGCGGTGTAGAGGACCATTCAAGCATAGTAAAATACTATGAGAAACTGGCAAATATTGAAGTAACAAGATAAACCATAGAGAATCTTTGATTGACACAAGCTGTATAGCTAATTGCGCTATACCTTGTGTCACTTATTTTAATTCGAACAATAGAGGAGGTGCTTTTGCATGAAGCTTATAAGACAGATTACAATCATTCTTCTGTTTATCTTTCTCGGAGAAATATTCAATAAGCTAGTTGGAATTCCTATACCAGGGAATATACTGGGAATGATTTTGCTTCTGTTGTGCCTGTTGATGGGTTTTGTGAAACTTCAGCAGATTGATGAAATTAGTAAATTTCTGCTGGATCATATGGCAGTTCTCTTTGTTCCTGCTGGAGTAGGACTCATTTCGGTGACTGGTCTTGTAAAGGATACATGGTGGATTCTGCTGCTCATAGCAATTAGCACGACGTTTTTGGTGATGTCTGTTACCGGGTTGGTCGTAAAGTTTACAAGGAGGTAGGAAAATGAAAGAAATCACATCAACTGCCCTGTTCGGAGTGATGATTTCGCTGATTGCATATGAAATAGGACTTATGATTCAGAGAAAAACAAAAAAATCTTTTTTGAATCCGCTCTTATTGGCAATTGCAATAGTCATTTTTGTGCTTCAAGCAGGGAATATTCCTTTGGAGGATTATAATAAAGGCGGCCAGTGGATTGCTTTTTTAATGGCACCAGCAACTGTTGCACTTGCTGTTCCACTGTATAAGAATTTTGAATTGTTGAAGAAACATAAATGGCCAATCGCTATCGGAATTTTTACAGGCTGTGTCACTAGTGTTACATCCATCCTACTGTTGTCACGGGCTTTTGGATTGGACAAGGAGTTAGCCATGTCTTTACTACCCAAGTCCATTACTATACCGATAGGGATTGAGATTTCCAAGCAGCTTGGTGGGATGCCCGAAATTACAGTGCCAGCTATTGTGGTTACTGGAATTACAGGAGCTATCATAGCTCCAATGATCTGTAAAGTATTGAATATCAATGGTAGCGTGGCAAGGGGAATTGCCATTGGTACCTCTTCCCATATTCTTGGGACAACTAAAGCAATGGAAATGGGAGAAATCGAAGGTGGAATGAGCGGTCTAGCCATAGGCGTATCAGGCTTCGTAACAGTTGTGATAGCTCCTGTCCTAGTTGCAATATCTCAGTACCTTTTTCCTCTTTAAAAGATATAAATACAGGTCAAGAAGTCTCGGTTAATATAATAATTTGGAGTTGATATTTTGGGGTTAGTGTTGATTCTTATTTCTTCTTTATGTTTTGTAGCAAGCTCGTATTTTGGAAAGGTCGTGACAAATACAACAGAAATGACAGCTATTGTAACGTCCTTTAGCCGATTTGTATTAGGTGCAATTATTATGTTGGTCTATATGATTTTAGCTAAAAAGTCCTTTAAGCCAACTAAAATGCGGTTAATTTTTGCCCGCAGCATATTCAACTGCATTGCCTTGATACTTTTTTCTTGGGCACTGCAGTACACAACCATAACCAATGTGAATATGCTTCATATGACATATCCGGTATTCGTGTTTTTGCTGGTTCCGTTTATCACAAAAGAGAGAAATAAAAAGACCACTTTGGGATATTTAGCTATAATCATGCTGGGAACCTACTTGGTATCTAATCCAAGCTTTACAAGCATAAATGTAGGCGATATCATAGCCCTCACTTCAGCGGTGGTGGCAGCTGCAGCTGTTATATTTCTTAAGGAAGCAAGTAAATATAATGAGGGATATCTCATCGTATTTTATGTGATGTTGATAGGTACTTTCCTCAATCTACCCTTTGCTTTTAGAGATCTTACTGTCTTTGATCTACACGGCTTAATACCAGTTATTCTTTCGGCTATACTAGGCTTCCTGGGACAGGTGTTTCTGACTTGGGGCTACGGGTATGTAGATTCCGCAACAGGATCAATGCTGTCAACAAGCAGGATTCCACTTGCAGCCGTGATTGGTTATATATTCCTATCAGAACCTTTGAATTTGAGAATAATAATTGGAATTATACTTATTTCAGCATCCTTAATTGGCATAAGCGGATTCGTTGATAGAAAAAGAAAAAAAGCTGTCTTAACTGAAGAAGGATATTTATAATTATTTCTATATTAAAAACCCTGATAACAATAATAGACGTTTGATATCAGGGTTTTACAGCAGTTATATAGTTTAGAAAGAAGTTTAAAAACGAATAAAGAAGTATTCATAACAGATTAATAAACCCCTAAGAATGCAAAGCTGCATTGTTAGGGGCTTTTGTTATGTAGATGTTTTCTGCATTTAAACAACAATTAAAAACATTGTTAATTTTCAGACTACTTATTGACATAGGAAAAATGTGGTTATATAATTTAATCATGATATCAGTGATATATCACCTTAATACCAGCTCCTAAAATCAAATCTACAAAAGAATAATATCTAGTAAATTTCGTGTTTTATTTTCCAAGTGAAGTGAACGATTATACAATTTATAGTTGCATTAAGACAAAAGGCAGTGGAAATGCATAGATCCTTATGCGTGACAGTTGAACTTTGAAAATCTAATGTTTATCATCATATAGTTGCAATAATATACATTATTGTAAATTTGATATCGTAAGGGTGGTCTTTGTATTCTGCGTAGTTTTCAGTCTTCTAAAGACTATTTTTGCATGGGATTTAATCAATGAAAAGGGGTGATTGATGTGAAGGTAATTAAATGGCTGGATGAGCATTTTGAGGAAACCATACTTGTTGTACTTCTAATAGTGATAGCTACTGTTATGCTGCTGCAGATTTTTATGAGGTACATAGTGAATTCATCTCTGCCATGGCCTGAGGAATTTGCACGCTATTGTTATATCTGGACAGCGTTCTTTAGCGTGGGACTGACTATAAGAAATAGAACAATACTTAGGGTGGATATCGTGACAAGTTTATTACCAAAGGTGATTCAAAGGATCATTGAAGTTCTTGTTCAAGCATTTATAACCGTCTTCTTTGGCGTATTATTCTATTATTCACTAAGCGTAATCAAAATGATGCAAGCCAGCGGACAGACCTCTCCGGCACTTAGATTGCCAATGTATTTGGTGTATCTCTGTACTAGTCTTGGTTTCTTTGTAGCGACTATAAGAGGTGCACAGGCGACATTTAAGGCAATAAAAGGCTATAATCTAAGATCTGTATCTGCTGAGGTTGATCTTGAGGAATTGAAATAGATTCTTATTGAATAATACATGAAGAATGGAGGGAACTAATTTGGCTTTTACAGTCTTCTTAATATTTGCTATATTTCTGGTGCTTAGTATTCCGATTGGTGTTTCAATGGCCATGGGGTCAATTGCACCACTGATCTTTGGAGCACCGGGTGCCAGCTCAATCCAGACAATTATTCGCGGAACCTTCGGCGGAGCCGATTCGACGCCAATCATTGCAGTACCGCTCTTTATTTTGGCAGGTGTGCTAATGGCTGAAGGTGGTATTTCTAAAAGACTTTTTAATATATTTGCATACTTTGTCGGAAGTAGGACAGCGGGAATGCCTAGTGCTGTTGTTATAACCTGTCTATTTTATGGTGCAATATCCGGTTCCGGTCCTGCCACCACGGCGGCAGTCGGTGCTATGACAATACCTGTTCTGATAAGTCTTGGTTATGATAAGACCTTTTGTGCGGCATTGGTAGCAACTGCTGGGGGGCTTGGGGTTATCATTCCACCCAGCATACCATTCGTTCTTTACTCACTTGCTACTGGAGAGTCAACAGGAGCGCTGTTTATAGCAGGTATAATCCCTGGTATCGTAATCGGCCTTTTTCTGATTGGTTATACATACATATATTTCAAAAGACATGGTGAGGACAAGGAAAAGATCAGAGCAAATCATGCCCAGCTTAAAGCGAAGGGCTTCTGGAACATATTTAAAGATAGCTTCTGGGCGCTATTGTCACCGATAATCATATTGGGAGGTATATACTCAGGGGTTGTGACTCCTACAGAAGCAGCATGCATCTCAGTTTTTTATTCTCTTATTATTTCACTATTTATTTATAAAACCATGAAGTTTAAAGATATTATCCCTTTCCTTCGCAACTCAGTTAAAGGTTATGCACCCTTGCTTTTCATCCTGGCCTTTGCTACTGCTTTTGGTCGTACCCTTGCGTTAATAAAAGCTCCGGCATTGATTTCAGGATTCATACTTGGAACCTTCTCAAGTCAGGTTGCAATACTTTTATTCATCGTGATACTGTTCTTCTTGCTGGGAATGGTTATGGATACCGGTCCGGCCATCGTTATTATGGCACCAATTCTTTTGCCTATAGTTAAAGCTGTGGGAATTGATCCCATACATTTCGGTGTAATTATGGTTGTCAACCTCGCTATTGGACTTGTGACGCCGCCCTTTGGGCTGAATCTGTTTGTAGCTAGCTCAATCGTTGATATACCGGCAATGAAAATAGGTAAAAAAGCTTTTCCGCTTATTGTAGCGTTTTCAGCGGCGCTGCTTCTCATTACATTTGTTCCAAAGCTCAGCCTTTTCTTGCTGGGTAGATAATATTCTTACAACAATTTTATAATAATTTTTATGGAGGTATGATTATGTCAGAATGGAAGTTTCCAAATGAGGGCTGTATTGAAAAGCCTAATAAAATGTACTATCACACAATGACCAAAAAGGATGTAGAGGATCGCCTTAAGGTTAATGACGTTATTATAATTCCTGTTGGTTCCACAGAAAATCACGGTAATGCAGGTCCAATGGGTGAGGATACTTTTATAGTTACTCGTATTGCAGAGATGGTAGCAGAAAAGACAGGATGCACCATCGCTTCTCCAATATGGTATGGCTCACATCCTTTCCATCACATAGGCCAGCCTGGGACTGTACCATTACCGGATAATGTTTTCTCAGATATGCTTAGATCGATTATGTCCGGATACTGGAATACCGGTTTCCGTAAACAGATTTTTATAAGTTTGCATGGTCAGGAGTATATTATTCCTTCAGCAATTCAAGAGTGGGGTAAGAAGTATCAAGTGCCAGCTGTAATTTATTTTGTGGACATCCCACGCGTTATGGGGGAGACTCTTATGGACAAAGCCCATGGCGGTCCATATGAGACGCCATTTCAACATGCAGATGAGGCAGAGACATCTATTTCTCTTGCTTTATTCCCGGAATTGTGTGATATGGCCAACGCTGAAGATACCAGCGTAAAGGGTTTTCTGCCGGCAGGTCACGTAGATCGCGGTGGAGATATCTATGGATATCCTATACCGGGTCATTGTGCAGTGGGTAATGTGGGTATTGAGTGTGTGACATTCCCAGAGGGTGTGCTAGGAAAAGCAACACTTGCTGATGCATCAAAAGCGAGAGCTTCTGTAGAAAAGACTTGTGATTATTTGGTTAAGTTGTATACCGATCTTATTACGACCTTCCCGGTTGGTGTATTGCCAGATGGAAAGCTGATGTCTCAAAGAGATCCTAAAGAGATCGAAGCACTGCTTAAGGGGCCATTGAACGGTGGGAAGCATCTCTACACAATTGCTTGGCCATCGTAAAATATACTACACTTCTCTTTCTCTTAAATTCCTGCCGAATTCAAACATCGGCAGGGGTTTAACTAAATCAAGCATATTAAAGTTTTCAAAAAATAAAATAGGGGGGAAAGGCAAATGAGGTTAAACAATAAAATCGCAATAATCACTGGTGGCGGCGGCGATATCGGATGCGCTTCAGCGAAGAAGTTTTTGGAAGAGGGAGCTTCAGTTGTTCTGGTTGACTACAATGCTGATTTGCTTAAAAAGGCAGAAGAAACATTTGCTCAGTACAAGGATAAAGTAAGGATTTATGTGGCAAACGTGAAGCATCTTTACGAAATGGAGAATGCTGCAGCATTTACCATAAAGGAATTTGGAAGAATAGATATTCTTCTCACATGTGCTGGCATTGCAAAGCATATGCCCATAGATCAAATGCCAGTTGAGGTATGGAATGATGTTATGGATACCAATATTGATGGTGTGTTCAACTCTTGCAAAGCCGTTGTTCCGGAAATGAAAAAGAACAATTATGGTCGTATCGTACATATCTCATCTTTGGGAGGACGTACAGGCAGACCCGGCGTAGGTGTGAACTATGCTGCTTCCAAGGCTGCAGTTATAGGTCTTACACAGCTGTTATCCTATGAGCTTGGCCCTAACAATATCACTGTAAATTCTGTTGCTCCAGGTCCGTTGAATGGACGTATGACGGGTACATTCTCGCCGGAAATGGTTGCTAGACTGAAGAATGGTGTCCGTATTGAACGTTTGGGATTGCCTGAGGAAGTTGCTTATGCCGTTGTATACCTAGCCAGTGATGAAGCTGGATGGACTACAGGTGAGGTTCTTGACGTAAATGGAGGCTTATACTATTAATCAACAATATGAATTGGAGTGTTTTAAATGGAATCAATGAAAGCAGTTGTATTCTATGGCACAGAAGATATGCGCTTTGAAAGCGTGCCTAAGCCAGTTCCCGGTCCCGGTGAGGTGTGTATCCGAGTAAAAGCCGTTTCAATATGCGGTTCTGATCTCGAAGAATATAGGAAGTCATCAGATCGAAGTATGCCGCCTCTTATTTTTGGCCATGAGTTTTCCGGCGACGTTTGTGAGCTTGGTGAAGGCGTGTCCAAAATTCAAGTGGGGCAGCGCGTTACAGTTAATCCTATACTTTATTGCGGTGAGTGTTTTTATTGCAAGAAGGGTCTTATCAATCTTTGCAATAATCGCCGAAGTGTAGGCAGGACACTGGGAGTTAAAAAGATCCGTTGTGACGGCGGCATGGCAGACTATGTATGTGTTCCTGAATTTGCAGTAATTCCGCTTGTTGATGCAGTATCGTATAATCAAGGGGCTCTACTAGAACCTCTTGCTGTCTCCTATAATGCTGCAAGATGCGGCGGCTTCGAAAAAGGAGAAACCGTTGTTGTTGTCGGAGCGGGCCCTATTGGTTTGATGACCATTCAGTATCTTAAAGCCTTCGGAGCGGGACGAATCATCGTAACTGATATTGTGGAAGAACGAATGAATGTTGGTTTGCAATGTGGAGCAGATGATAAGGTGAATGTTAAGGAGAACTCGGTAGAAAGAATTCTTGCATTGACCAATGG
>JAQSYD010000082.1 GCA_029256325.1 Clostridia bacterium | reverse complement strand
CACCGCCCTGCAGGTCAACCGATTTGACCTCTACATTATCCGATAGAATATTGATTGTGAACTCTTCATCGTTGTTAACGACTCTTGTTTCTCCGTCACTACCCACTAATACTTTTTTAACTGTTAAGGTAGGAAATTCAGGTTCCTCGGGAGGCACAACCGTGATTGTAGCAGTGGATTGCTTCCAATCATCATCCTCTTCACAATTTACCTTTGCAGTATTAGGTATCTCAGTCTCTTCAGTAATGTTCCCCGATACTACTGTTTTAAAGGTAATAGTAACCGTATCACCGGATGCCAGTTCTTCAATAGAATACTCGTATTCCGCAGAACCAGCTTCATGATCCCAGTCATCTGAACCTAATGCATCATACTGCATTTGATCCGGCAAAATGTCAACAACATTCAAATTTGTTGCATCAGCACCATTATTTGTCACTTCAATTGTATAAGTAACTTCATCTCCTGGTTCTACAGTGGTTGGAGAAGCTGTCTTCACAATGGATAAGTCTGGAATCGCATCATAATAGAAAGATACATGGCTTATGCACTTGCCGTCTGGTGCTGTCAAGCCAGTATCACCAGATTCATCCGTATAATCATACCAGTCTCCACTCTCTCCATCTTCGTTGCTTTGTTCACTGCCTGCCTTTACAAATACATATAGCACCTGAATGTCAGCTATAGCTGTCCATGACACAGTTTTATATCCATCCTCTGCTTCTTCCCCGAATACAACAGTTATGCCATCTTTAGTTTGTTCTTGACCATCTTCTGGTTCAAATTTAGTATAATGTCCATAATCGCCGTCTGGTTCCGGGTCCTGACCTTCTGCCTCTCCAAAAACAAAACTGGTTGAACTGAACATAGAAAATAACAGCATAAATACTGTCATAACAGCTATTATTTTTCTTTTCACCTATTTCACCTCCTATTTAGTTTCTGCTCTATTTTATGCTTGTACGCTGGCGATTATACTTAGATGCTCGTCTAAAAAGGCAAAAAATAATCAGATTACCCCAAAAAAAGTAAAGGTAATTACGAATAACCTATAATTAAACCCTTAACCCCTGCATATAGCTGTAAAACTAATAAATTATCGCTTTGGTCGACAAAAAAACACCCCTTAAAGTAAACTCCAGTCCTATTGAACTGTATCTACTTTAAGAGGTGTCTTTTATCTTAAATCGCTTTAAATATTAATTTTTCTTCACTTACATCAATTTGAACCTTGCTGCCCGGTTTTACACTGCCCTTCAGTATTTCTTCAGACAACTGATCTTCAACCAGCTTGGTTATTGCTCTTCTCAAAGGCCTCGCACCATACTGCACATCAAAGCCTTTTTTCATCAGCAAGGTTTTTGCAGCTTCTGTTACTTCAATATCAATATTCATTTCCTTAATGCGCTTTAACAGAGATTTCAGCATTATCTCAACAATTTCTTTTAGATGCTCTTCTTCCAGCTGATGGAAAACTATGATATCATCTATTCTGTTTAAAAACTCAGGTCTGAAGTTTCTGCGAAGCTCCTCCATGACATTGTCCTTCATTTTTTCGTATGCACTTTCTTTTTCATCTGTGGATGCTGTAAATCCAAGAACCTTTTGCTTCTTAATTGTTTGAGCGCCTACGTTGGAGGTCATAATTACCACAGTATTTTTAAAATCAACCGTTCTGCCCTTTCCGTCTGTCAGTCTGCCATCCTCTAATATTTGAAGCAGGATGTTGAATACATCTGGATGCGCTTTTTCAATCTCATCCAGCAGTACTACTGAATAGGGCTTTCTTTTGACCTTCTCTGTCAGCTGTCCGCCTTCCTCATAGCCCACATAGCCCGGAGGAGAACCAATAAGTCTTGATACCGTATGCTTTTCCATGTACTCTGACATATCTACTCTGATCATTGCACCTTCATCCCCAAAGAGAGCTTCTGCCAACGCTTTTGTCAGTTCAGTCTTGCCTACTCCTGTTGGACCTAGGAAAATGAATGAGCCTACAGGTCTATTCGGGTCTTTTAAGCCTACTCTTGCTCGCTTAATTGCCTTCGAAACCGCTGCAACAGCCTCTTCTTGCCCAATCACTCTATCGTGAAGTATCTTTTCCAGATTCAACAGCCTTTGAGATTCTTCCTCAGCCATTTTTGTGACAGGGACACCGGTCCAACTGGAAACAATCGTTGCTACCTCTTCCTCTCCTACTACAGAGTCTTCTGAATGAGCCTTATCTGACCAAGTTCTCTTCTCACTTTCCAGCTGCTTCTTAATTGCAGCTTCTCTGTCCCGTATATTGGCGGCTCTTTCATAATCCTGCAGACTGATTGCCTCAGATTTTTCTTTTTCAAGACCTGCCAGTTCATCCTCCAGCTTTTTAAGATCAGGAGGTGCTGTAAAAGTCTTAATTCTTACTCTAGAAGCCGCTTCGTCTATTAAATCAATCGCCTTATCAGGCAAGAACCTATCTGTAATATATCTGTCTGAAAGCTCTACCGCTGCTTTAAGTGCTTGATCTGTTATCTTCACCTTGTGGTGCGCCTCATATTTATCTCTCAAGCCCTCTAATATTTGAAGTGCCTCTTCTTTACTAGGTTCTCCCACTGTAACAGGCTGGAATCTTCTTTCAAGTGCTGAATCCTTCTCTATATGTTTTTTGTATTCATCCAAGGTTGTTGCCCCAATTGCTTGAACCTCACCTCTTGCCAATGCAGGCTTCAGGATGTTCGAAGCATCGATAGCGCCTTCCGCCGCTCCTGCTCCAATGATTGTGTGCATTTCGTCAATAAATAAAATGATGTCTTTTGCTTCTCTTATTTCAGCCATTACATTTTTCAGACGCTCTTCAAACTCTCCTCTATATTTTGCACCGGCAACCATAGCAGATAAGTCCAGTGTTATCACTCGTTTATCCTTTAAGATTTCCGGTACATTGCCCTCATATATTTTCTGAGCCAAACCTTCTGCAATAGCAGTCTTTCCTACACCGGGATCTCCGATCAATACAGGGTTGTTCTTGGTTCTTCTGCTTAATATCTGAATGACTCTTTCAATTTCACTTTCTCTTCCAATGATAGGATCCAATTTCCCATCCTTGGCCATCTCATTTAAATCCCTGCCATATTGATTTATTGTAGGTGTATTGGGATTCTGATTTTTGGACTTCTGCCCTTTATTGGACGTAGGCTCTTCATTCAAAAGCTTAAGTACCTCCTGAACGATGGATTCAAAGCTTAAACCCATTCCTTTCAGTATGGAGGCTCCTAGTCCATCCCCTTCTCTGATTAGCCCTAAAAGAAGGTGTTCAGTCCCTATAAAATCATGTCCTAAAGCTCTGGCTTCATTAAGACTATGCTCCAATATTGTTTTTGTTCTAGGGGTATATCCCAAAATTTGTGTCACCTTTTCTTGTCCCTTGCCTGCTAACTCCTCCGTGTGACTTCTGATTACCTCTAAATCAATGTCCTTATTTTTTAGTACTTGCGCTGCAATTCCTTCACCTTCACGAAGCAAGCCCAAAAGGATATGCTCAGTTCCTATATAATTATGATTCAACCTTACAGCTTCTTCTTGGGCATAAACCATAACCTTTTGCGCTCTTTCTGTAAATCTATCAAAAATACCCATAAACTTCTCCTTTCAAATCCTACTGCATCAGCAGCTTCCTAATTTCTTCTGCTCTTAGAATATCCCTTTCAGGTGTATTTAATTCTTTAGCTGCACTCTTTTGTAAGCTTGCATTATTCGTGTCTACCATAATTTTATTCAGCACCGATACAGGTATTCTTTTTAATATTCCCATATCAATACCCAGTCTAATTTCAGAAAGCAGCTTCATTGACTCCTGTCCGCTTATAGAACGTGCATTGGTCATTAATCCCCAAGCTCTCCAAACCTTATCTTCCAGCATAATTCTATTATTATCAAATAACAGACCCCTAGCTTCTTTTTCCTTATTTAATATCTGTTCCGTGATACCGGTAAGATTATCAACTGTTTCTTCCTCTGATCTTCCAAGTGTAATCTGGTTGGATATCTGAAATATATTCCCTATAAACTCTGTACCCTCACCGTAGAATCCTCGTATAGTAAGGCCAACCTGCATCACTGCCTGCAGTATTTTATTGATATTGGAGCTAAGATTCAGTCCAGGAAGATGAATCATTACCGAAGCTCGGATTCCTGTACCCACATTGGTAGGACAGCTGGTTAAATAGCCCAGTCTATCATCAAAGGCATAATCTACCTTACTTTCGATTTTGTCATCTATGCTGCTTGCAATATTCCAAGCCTCTTTAATCTGCAAACCGGGCAATACTGCTTGAATCCTTATATGATCTTCTTCATTCAGCATGATGCTTACGTCTTCATCATTGCTAATGAGTACAGCACCTATAGAGTTTTGGGCTGCAAGATTTGGACTTATCAGATGGCGTTCTACAAGTGCATATCGATCTACAAATCCTGTATCTTGCATATTATAAAACTTGTATTCCTTAAAAACACCGTTTCTCATTTCTTCATCGTATATCTTCTCAATCACGTCAGAGCTGCTTTCCTTAGTCAGCATCGCTGGAAAGGGTACATTGCTCAAATTTCGTGCCAGCCTCACTCTGCTGCTTAATACAATATTGTTATTTGGTCCATCATCTTTAATCCAGCTGCCCATTATGCTCCTCCTGTTCCATAGAATTCAATTCTCTAACTTTATCTCTAATATCAGCAGCCTTTTCATACTCTTCATTCATTACTGCTGTATTCAACTCCTGTTTCAGCTTTTCAATTTCTCTTACCAGCTTTATTTTGCTGCCGGCCTTGTTGGGCAGCTTGCCTGTATGAATGATGTTTCCATGGAGCTTTTTAAAAAGGGGATTTAGTCTATCTCCAAAAACCTTGTAGCAATTGCTGCAGCCAAATTTACCGGCGGCTTTAAATTTGCTGTATGTTAGGCCGCATACGTTGCATTTAGCCTCATGTACAATATCCACCTTAAAGGGTCCCTTATTACCGGACTTTAAGAGTCCGGCCACTAGGTCCTGAACCGAGAAGTTAGCCTTTAGGTTTATAGGATTTTTCTCTATGGCACATTGCTCACATAGATGCATATCTGTTTTTGCTCCATTTTCTATTTTTATAATATGAACGGTTGCCGGCTTTTTGCCGCATTCTTCACATTGCATGATATCCCTCCTATTCAATATCAATCAGTGCAGCCACTACTGCTGCCTTTAGGATCTCTGCTCTAACTCTGTCCCTGCCAGGCTTACTTAAGCTGTTCAGTGTATTATCGTCAACTATTGTTTTGATTATATTTTGTATTCTCAAGTCTATTAAGCCTTTCCTATAAAGTATTTCCAGCAGTTCAAAAGCACCTTCTTTATTTACACCTTCTCCGATACGATTTGCAAGCATTTTGAGCAAATAATCATTTTCATCCATGTCGATTTTCATAATTTTAATAAAGCCCCCGCCTCCTCTGCGAGACTCAATTACATAGCCCCTATCAGAGGTAAAACGAGTTGTTAATACATAGTTTATCTGAGAAGGAGCGCAGTTAAAATAACCTGCCATTTCATTTCTTTGAATTTCAATGGCTCCTTTGCTTTCCTCCATCAGCTCATTGATAAAGCTTTCTATTAAATCACTTATCCTTGACATATCTTCACACTTCCTGACTTTGACTTTCTTTGACCTTTAACTATATTATATAAAATCTACAAAATTTTTCAAGTATAAATATTATTATTAGCAGGATTCAAGTTTATATGAAGTGAATGAAAAGAACTTTATATAAGAATTTTCATTGATGAATGTGCATTTTAAAGGCCTTTCTAAACGAAAGGCCTTGGTTTGTTTAATGTTGGTTACCCAGCTGCTGCAAATATTCACCTTTTGCATGTTGTTCCTCTGAACTGATCCAATGATGAAATGTTGAAACAAACTCACCATACAGACTTACGTCATTAAGATTATCTTCATTAAATCTATCGTCCATTGTCGTGCGTTGTGTTGTACTGTGCTTCATTGTCCTATCCTCATGCAATCCATTGTGCATTTCGTTGCCTTCATTTGTTCCTTGATACATATACATTCCCCCATTTAGTGTTTTTTCCTTGCTATGATATAGTATTCATGACCATTGCTGGCACCCTTGTTTGTACATTCAAAATCATTTTTTTCCAGTACTGCAAAAATGCTGTCTGCTTTATCCGATTCAAATGCATTCATTGAAACAATCAGCTGCTCATCGTCGCCAATCTCTTTAGCTGCTGCTACAACTCTTCTTACGTCATTCATTGTAACGTAGGTGCCAAGAGAAATTGTTCTTTCAACCATCTATTTTCCTCCTATATGGGGATTATGACGATAACTAAATCAGGTAAGATCAACTCATCAGTTGAAAAATTCCATTTTCTTTAATTATCTGTATTTAGTTTATGAATCTTCAATTTAAATATGCCTGTAAATAAAAAAGGCTTCCATATACATATTTACATTTAAGGAAACCTTTTTTGATACTCGCTTTCGAAACATGCAAATTAATGTAGAACAGATGTTTCGGCTCCTATGAAAAAAGGCTTCCATATACATTTTTACATTTAAGGAAACCTTTTTTGATACTCGCTTTCGAAACATGCAAATTAATGTAGAACAGATGTTTCGGCTCCTATGAAAAATGCGGCAAAACCATGTTTTGCCGCATTTGTAAAATCATTAAATTTTCAAATATTATTGTTCTTTTTCTCTATTTGCATTGGCAGCTTCTATGATTTTGCCTGCAAATTGTGCTGGAACCTCTTCATATCTAGAGAAGCTCATATTAAAGTGCCCTCTTGCCTGTGTCATTGATCTTAGATCAGTAGCATATTTGAACATTTCTGCCAGAGGTGCTTCTGCTGTAACCTTTTGAAGCTTACCATCCTTCTCCATGCCTAGTATTCTTCCTCTCTTCTTGTTCAAATCGCCAATAATATCTCCCATGTATTCATCCGGAACCATTACCTCAACATGGTATATAGGTTCTAACAATACAGGATTTGCGCTAGCCATACCCTTTTTATATGCCATTGCAGCTGCAATTTTAAAAGGCATTTCTGCAGAGTCAACAGGGTGGAAGGATCCGTCATACAAGCTGCATCTGATATTTACAACTGGAAAGCCAGCCAAAACACCTTCTACCATACATTCACGCAAGCCTTTTTCTACCGCTGGAATATATTGTCTAGGCACAACGCCTCCAACTACCTTATCAACAAATTCAAAATCTGTGCTTCCGTCTAAAACCGGCTCAAACTCTACCCATACGTGACCATACTGACCATGGCCGCCAGATTGTTTCTTATGCTTTCCTTCTGCTTTAGCAGCCTTTTTGATTGTTTCTCTATATGGTATTCTTGGATCTGTTAATACAACTTCTACACCAAATTTATTTGCAAGTCTCTTTGTAATGATTTCAAGATGCTGCTCTCCCATACCGGATATTAGAGTTTGATGGGTTTCAACGTTCTTCTCAACCTTTAGTGTTGGATCCTCTTCAACCAATCTATGTAAGCCATTACCTATCTTGTCTTCGTCGCCTTTTGATTTTGGTTCAATTGCCATTGCAATTGAAGGTGAAGGGAAGATAATGCTGTCATAAACTACAGGATTATTAAAATCGCATAGTGTATCCCCGGTATTTGTAAATTGAAGCTTGGCTACTGCACCTATATCTCCTGCAACAAGCTTATCTACCATAACCTGCTTCTTGCCTCTTAGCAAGAATAGATTGCTAAGCTTTTCTTTCTTTTCTTTGTTCACATTATATATTTCCATA
The DNA here is from genome assembly GCA_029256325.1 of Clostridia bacterium. GTDB lineage: Bacteria > Bacillota > Clostridia > Lutisporales > Lutisporaceae > GWB2-37-7. Next base: position 5,179 of record JAQSYD010000082.1, on the reverse strand, counting down.
TCATGCGTCATGGTACCGGATAGTACTTTGAACATGGATATCTTTCCTACAAATGGGTCTGCTACTGTTTTGAACACTTGTGCACTAAATGGCGCAGAAGCGTCTACTTTTGCGATAAACTTCTCATTTGTTTTTAGGTTCATGCCTGTAGCATATTGTCTGTCAGCCGGTGATGGCATGAATTTTCTGACGGTATGCATCAATGTCTGCACGCCTAAATTTTTTGCTGCCGCTCCACATAGTACAGGTACAATATCTCCTGATATCACACCTAGTCGGAAGCCTCTGTCAATTTCCTCCGGTGTCAATTCTTCACCATTGAAGTATTTTTCCATCAATGCTTCATCCGTTTGTGCAACAGCTTCAATAATCATGCTTCTGAATTCTTCAACTTGGTCCTCGAAGCCAGATGGTATGTCTGCGATGATGCACTTATTATTTTCTGCCATTACGGCTCTCATTTCAATTAAATCTATTACACCTTTAAAGTTTGCTTCTGATCCGATTGGAACCATTAGCGGTACTATTTTATTTCCAAAAACTTCTCTCAGCTGATTTAATACCTTTGAAAAGTTTGAATTTTCTCTGTCCATCTTATTAATAAAGAATAGAGCGGGCATCTTTTCATCATTAACAAAATCCCAAGCTTTTTCTACTCCAACCTCTACACCGGACACGCTGTCAACAGCTATAATCGCACTATCACTAACCTTTAAAGCAGCTATTACTTCTCCTATAAAGTCAAAATATCCAGGTGTGTCAATCACATTTAGTCTAACATCGTGTATTTCACAGGGAGCTGTGGCGGCACTAATTGAAATCTTTCTTTTTACTTCCTCAGGGTCAAAGTCTGTCGTAGCCGTACCATCGTCTACTTTACCGAATCTATCCAACACACCAGTATTGAACAGCATAGCCTCTGCTATGGTTGTCTTACCCGATCCGCCATGGCCTATAAGTACGACGTTTCTTAGGTTTTCGGTTTTGTAATCTTTCATAGAATATTCCCCCTTGTATTTTTTGTTTATTCTTTCCAAGTTTAGTAGATTTCAAACATTATTTTTTATAGACCGCTGTATTATAATTTTAACTTTCTAAGTTTTAAAAGTAAAGATAAAAATTCACAATTGTTTATGATTTGTAAAAATTCAAATAATTCGACAATTTTCGCTTTAATACGCCTATTTTTCAGTATTTTTTGTAAAAATCTGCAGATAGCTTTCAATGCGTTTTATTATTGAAGAATTCCTTCATTTTACAATTTGATTTCTATTTTATATTTTTACCTTTTTTTGCACAAAATATAGCATCAACTGCATGGGAGGTAAAATTATGGCATTAATACTAAGGCACGAGTTGCTGTGCGAACAATCTGACTGTACCGTTATACTTCACATAGATCCGCAAACCTCTGAATTTTCAAAGGAATTCGATGGTTGCTGTAATCCAATGGAAAACAAAACCTTTATCGAGCTGATACAATGCTATGTCAAGGCTAACTTCCCCGAAATCAATATAACCCTGGTAAAAATTATGATCGGCTCCGTTGTAGTTGCTACAGTATCCTTTAGCGGAATCACTACAGGAGATCATACCGTTTATGCCTCCACTTACTATCAGACCGCTTATACAAGTTATTCTGTCGCTGCCGGTGACAGCCTGTGGGTTATTGCAACGAAATTCAAGACAACAATAAATGATATCAAGGCAGCCAATAATTTAACATCAGATATGCTGATGGTAGGTCAAGTGTTAAAGATTCCACAGCAGTCAGCGACGTACACTACCTATAAGGTAACCGCCGGAGATTCTCTGTATATCATATCAAGACGTTTCAATGTATCCATATCAGCATTGAAAAGCCTTAACGGCCTGACAACTGAAACAATAAATATTGGGCAGATATTAAAAATCCCTACCTCTGCTCCAACCACAGCTGCGCCTTCCCCGTCTTCATCAAACTACACCGTCGCAAGTGGAGATACTCTTTGGAAAATTGCAAGTAAATACAATACCACTGTTGCTAATTTAAAAGCCGCTAACAATTTAAGTACAGATATGCTGTATATAGGTCAAGTATTAAAAGTTCCAACAGGAACAGTACAGACTCCGACTGCACCTAATCTTACTTCGCAAGCACCCTCTGTATCCTATATAACACACAAGGTGGTTGCTGGCGACAACCCTTGGAATTTAAGCATTAAATATGGAATACCTATGGCAGAGCTTTTGAATGTAAATGGCTTTACCCAAAGCACCCAGTTGAATATTGGTCAAGAGATTAAAATACCTGTACACAATATACCCGTTAAACCAACACCCGGACCTGAATATGGAGAAAGATTGGACTGGTGGTTAGAGGCACAATATGTATTTCCCATAAACAAAACTGCTAAAGTGACTGATTTCTCAACAGGCCTCACATTTTATATCAAACGTACCACAGGTGCTTTTCATGCAGATTGCGAGCCGCTTACGTCCACTGATTCAGCAGTCATGAAGCAGATATGGGGAGGGGCTTACGCCTGGACAACCAGAGCAGTTATTGTGGAAGTAGATGGCAGAAAGATTGCTGCTTCCATGTCCTCCATGCCCCATGACATTGAATATATTGCAAGCAATGATTTCAATGGCCACTTTGATCTGCATTTTTTTAACAGCACCAGACATAGGGATAATCTCATTGATCCCTATCATCAGACTCAAATCAATATCGCAGCAGGTTATACACAAAAATAAAAAATTAGAAGGAAAATTCTACCTCTCGTAGAATAGATAATGATAAAGGGGGCTAGATACAATGCAATACAGGAAATTTGGGAAATCAGACTTTAAAGTATCTACCTTAGGCTTTGGCTGCATGAGACTGCCGCTTCAAAGCACAGGTGGAGAACCTGATATGACAAAGATTGATGAAACACAAGCAATCAGTATGATTAGGCATGCCATTGACGGGGGCGTAAACTATGTAGATACAGCTTATCCCTACCATGGCGGGCAAAGTGAAGTGCTAGTTGGAAAAGCCTTGAAGGATGGCTATAGAGAAAAAGTTAAGCTTACAACTAAAATGCCTATTTGGCTGATAAAATCTATAGAGGACTGTGACAAATACCTGGATGAGCAGCTGCATAGACTTCAGGTAGATTCTATTGATTACTACCTGCTGCACGCTATGAACAAAGAACGTTGGAATACCGTAACACAGCTTGGAATATTAAAATTTTTAGATAAAGCTGTTATGGAAGGTAAAATAAAGCATGTGGGCTTCTCCTTCCATGAGGAAATAGATTTCTTTAAAGAGATGCTGGATGCCTATGATTGGGCATTGTGCCAGGTACAGTTTAACTACATGGAAGACAGACGCTGGGAAGAGGAAATCAAATATGCCGCTTCTAAGGATATTGCAGTTGTAGTGATGGAGCCGTTATTAGGCGGCAAGCTGGCTGCAAATCAACCTGATGAAATCAAAGCTGAATTCAGCAAAACCAATACAAATAGAACACCGGCAGAGTGGGCTTTAAGATGGGTATTGAATCATCCCGAAGTAACGCTTCTGCTAAGCGGTATGAGTGATATGGAGCAGGTAGAGGAAAACCTTCAAAGCATGGATAGAGCTACAGTCAATAATCTCTCTATAGAAGAGCTTAAGACAATTGACAAGGTTAGAGATATTTATGAGGCTAAAACAAAGGTGAAGTGTACAGGCTGCAATTATTGCGTGCCCTGTCCGAAAAATGTTCCGATTCCTAATATTTTCGGCCTTTACAATGAATCCAACATATACAACGTAGGTGAACAGTCGAAAGCTTTTTATAAAAGAGTTATGAAGGCGGAAAAAGGTGTATTGTCCTGTATTGAATGCGGAATTTGCGAAACAAAATGCCCGCAGAAGCTTCCAATCATACAACATTTAAAGGAAGCCCACGAACATCTTACAACATAGAATTAAAGCTGCTGATATTCAGCAGCTTTTTCTTATGCTTCTATTTTCTCATACAAATTGACTCCTGCTGACTTAATCAAGCCGTACAGTACTGCGTCAACAAATCCGAATAGCAGTATCAGCGCAGCAAATACTATCCACAAGTGAAGCTTAAGTATGATTACAGGTACTGCTATTGCTGCAGCAGCTATACCTGAAATAAGCATATGAATGACTACATTCATATTTTGTTTAACTGCCTTTTGCTCGTTATCCCAATATAATTTAGGAAAATTCAAATCTATCAGCATTCCTGCCATAGCTGTAAAGAATACCCCTAAGGTTCCTGCTATAACAATACATATGATCAGATAGATCGAAGGCTGTGTCAGATAAATTGCTGCTGCCAGCATACTAAACATCGCTGCCAGCCCTAAGGTCACACCAGACAGGATCTTTGCCATGATCTGATCATGGTAGCTGATCGGCAAGTATTTACTGATAAAAATATTTTCGCCTTCTCTGGATATGGCTGTAGAAGTAATAGCGTTGGAACCTGACGCAAACAATATTGCTGCAATGGCTACTGCCAGTATTATACCTTCATAGGATCCCGTTTTTACAAGGGCTTGCAAGTCACTGACTCCCCTTCCGCTGTCTGAGTTTACAAACAAGGGAATCATCAAAAACAAAGGCCATAGAAAGTTCATCAATACACAGTTCATAAAGTATACAGGTGTTCTAACTAACAGCTTCAATTCTTTTATTGTGTAAGACTTTATTGTAGAGCTCATCACTACTGATTTATCATACTGTTCTGCAGTCAGCTTTTTACGTTTTGACTTGGTTTCTGATATTCCTACCAAACCCTTAAAGTATAGTGCCTCCCCTAAGGTTAAGAATAATGCAGTAAATAAAACAGATATTCCAACAAACAGCAATATATTTATCAAGCCTTTCATATTTGCGCTATTTATTAGAGATATTGCTAGAAGCTTGTTAGCCGGAAATATACCCGACATAATACCAAGCAGCGAATTATCTCCTTGCATCACCATAGCTTTAATCTGTTCCGGGTCATCAAACCCGCTGAAAAAGCTCTGAGATTTTATATTTACAAGAATAGCAGCAAGCATTGCAAAAATGCCGCCAATGATTCTGAAAATGTCTTTATTCTTACCGATATTCGTAAATCTCATAAGAACGACGTTAATAATGCCGGCATATACAAGGGGAATAATGGGCAATGTCAAAAAA
>JAQSYD010000081.1 GCA_029256325.1 Clostridia bacterium | reverse complement strand
GGCTCCACAGCAAATGCAGGAATCGTGCAAAGGGACATTAACATAACCAATGTTACAAATAAACATATCGCTCTTTTCACAAACAACACCTCTTTCAAATTTTTAATTTCATGCACACTAAAACTAATGCATCTCTTTTTTAATTCGCACCTCCTTTTACGCTGGTTCGACCTATGTGCTTATCGTTTTCATGCTGATGCTTATAATAGCCCATAAATCGACATGAAAAATAAAAAAACCGACCTTTTGGTCGGTTACGCTACTAGCTCTTCCACGGAAATAAGCATCCAGATACACCCATGGATTCATCGCTCCCACTTATTTTTTTAGTTTATTTATTATAGCATTATTTAACATTTCTTTCATTAAATAGTGTTCGTAGAATTACTTCAATTTTCGCTTGATTACATCATTATTCTCCAACCCGAACTTGAGTTTTAGCTGCAAGAAGCATAAAGGCTATGTCTTTACTAAAGCCTGCTATTTTAGTCATTAGACTCAACTAACTTTAAATCCTTAACTGTAAATGCTCCTTTAGGCTTCGATATGAAATGACTGAAAACAGTGAAGCATATTTCATGAACCTCCACCCACTTTTCAATACTGCCCAATTCACGTAAATAAAAAGAATAATGTACTGCTTCTTCTGAAGTAGCTAATGCCCTATCAAAAATCTTGTTTTTCATCTTATCCTTTATTTCTAATTGTATGAATGAAATCTCAACTGAAGAAGATATATCAAACTCTAATTTATAGTTTTTTTCGTAATAAGGGCTCCAATTATTAAAAGGCAAAAACTGAATCAGTGCCATTATAAAACTCGGGTTGGATAGATTTTTATCCAGTTTGTTGAAATTAACAGCAACAGTCATAGCTTGTATTTCTTGATCCTGTTGAAGCTCATGCATAATTCGTATGGCTTTATGATCTCCGTTTTCAACTATAGGAATTACGCCTTGCATATCTATTTTAGTTACATTGGCACAAATAAAGTTGTGGAATTTTTCCTGAGATGTTTTATCCCCAACGACTTCTTTAAACTGCTTCCAACCCATGCTTTTTTTATTATTTAAATCTATATTCTCCTTGGTGTTAAGCTTATTTTCTGGATATACAAAACCCTTTTCCCTATTAACAACAGCAACATTACTATATTTATATTCCTTACAGATAATGCTTTCCTGACCTGTATCGGTATCAACAAAAGAAACTAAAACATATAATTGCATCAAACCTCCATTTCTTAATGCATCTTGAAAATATTCATACATAAAGCTGCCAATTTTAACATCAAAATCAACTCTCCACATATGATTTCTTATGATAATTGGCTTAGCAAAAGAATTGTTCCCTATATTTTTAGTTTCACCCACGCAGTCAAACAACTGCGCTGCAACAGATACATTGCATATAGGCTTCCCCTGGTTTCCAATTAATATCGATGCAAAATATTCATTATCTTGATCCTTCCATACAACGATATGATTGCTTATTAAAACATCCTTGGCACGTCTAAATAAATTAACTGTAAGAAATGCAGATAATAGAGAGATCATAATGATTCCAATGATTCCAAGCAGAAGCTGCATACCAATATCCACATTGGGCGAAGCTCCATATCCAAGTATATAGAGAGAAAACTGCCAGAAACTATATTCTTGTACAAGATCAATCCTAAATAGATATTTCTGCAGCAAAAAAAATGATCCACTGGTAATCAGGCTTAATGCAGAAAGCAAGAGTATAAATACTGCAACAATTTTAAGTACTCGTTTGATTTTCAGGACAATCACCTACCTTTAGTTTTATATATATGTATTTTGGGAATATCTTAAGGTCAATAGAATCATATGTTCTATTCTTTAAAAAAATGTAAAATCCTTCAAACTTATTCTTATCTATAAAAAGCATCTAAACAAAAACAGACTAAGAAAAAATTCTTAGTCTGTTGATTGATATCTTGCTCATATCCTAATATCCTGGTGCCTGGCACCTATCATATACCATATTTTAAACTTTTGGAGGGGCATTTATCGACACAAATCAAACACTTTGAGCAGCTGTAATGAATTGAAGGGTTATCTTTCTTATCTTTATAAATACTGTAGTCTTTATTAAGTGATGCGATATAGCAATTGCTGTCGCATATGCCGCAATCCGTACAGGTATTGCTGTCTCTCTTGATTTTAAATAGACTAAAACGATTCAAGAAACCGCTGACCCATGCAATCGGACAGCCTAGCTTATGATAATTATACATTTGCACATTCTTTGTGTTGGGATTTTTCCCCATAGACAGCTCCATAATAAAGCCTAAAGGACACATCCAGCGGCAAAATACCTTGCCGAAAATAACACCTGAAACCAAACCAATGAATAGGATTACCCAAATACTAATTTGAAAATATAAATAACCAACCAAGATTAGCGCACCAATTATTGCCTGTACAATCCTTCTGTTTCTTATAATTTTGTTGAACAAATCATCCACTCCTTTATTATTCTGAATTTCAGCGCTGCCCAGCATACCCACCAGGGGTAGCATAGTATAATTATATACCCATACGGGGTAGCCGACAACTGTTATTTTTATATATCTTATAAAAGCGTTAACCATTGAAATGAATAATACTCCATAAGGTCATCGCGCAAAAGACCTCTATGAACAGATCCTGTCTCAATAAAAAAATAAAAGTCTGTGATTACTTAATCACAGACTTTTCACGTAATTGCGTAAGCTGGTGCCTGGCACACATCACCCCAACTAATCTATCACATCAATATTCTCATTTCTGAGCTCCCAAGCTATTCTTGCGCTCTCTTCCAACTCTTCTAAGCAGTAAAAAGCAGACATTAAATCCTTATCTCCAACAAGAGGTCCATGGTTTTGCAAAAGATAACCATCACTATCATTAACACGTTCAGCAAAAATATTGAAAAGCAATTGAGATCCTGGCTTTGCATATGGTATTAAGCCAACTGTGCCCAACTTCATTTTTAAATAAGGTGTGTATGAAGGTATCATGTCCGTTGTACTCTTATGGTTTAAGCATGACCATAATGTAGAATAAAAGCTGTGGGTGTGAATTACTGCTTGTATTGATGTGCTTTTTTCATAATAGATTTTATGAAGAGGAAGCTCCTTGCTGGGCTGAATACCGCTAATATGCTCACCCTTCATATTCACAACAGCAAAATCCTTTACAGCTAAAGCTCCAAAGCTAGTCCCACTACCGGTTATATAGATATTTCCAGCATGAAGAAAGCTCATATTTGCCGATGAACCGCTTACTTTACCTCTTTCAAACAAGCTTTTAGCAATCCATATCGCATCTTTATATTTCGTATCAAGATTAACCATTTGTATTCTCCTTGGTTCTGTTTATAGCTCTTATAAAGAAATCTTTCTGTCCAAAATTACCCGATTTAAGTACCAACCTCATACTTTTATTTTTTAGCGGGATCATAACTGGCACACCTGGAGCTATGCTATCTCCTACGAAATAAGAATCATAACCTAGAATTTTAGTCACAGCACCAGAGGTCTCTCCACCGGCTACAATAATTCTGCTAAAGCCATTTTCCGAAGCCTTCTTCGCCAAATATGCCGTAGTTTGCTCAAGCAGTTCAGACACTATGTGAGAACCCACCTTTTGAGCTGCTCTTACACTTTCGGGGTTGTCAGAACTATAGACCAAAACTGCATCCTCTTCCGCTAATTCGATATATTCCCAAATATCCTCCTTCGTTTGAGACCCATCCAGCAAGGCCATTGGGTCGATCTTTATGTATTTTCCATTCCTACTTTTAAAATCTTCGATTTGCTCTAGTGTAGCTTTTGAACAGCTGCCTGCCAAAACAATTGCCTTTCCTTCAGATAAGCTGGTCATAGCCTGAGATTTTGTTTTTATGCTATTTTTATACTTTCGGCTTAATTCTGTCATAAGGCCGGACCCCCCGGTTAGAAGCTGCAAATCACCAAAAATGTCGACAATTTTTGCTGCATGCTTTTCCTCGCTGTAGTCTGGGATAATATAAAAATGCTCTTTATCCTGTCCAAAATCTTCTATCGCTCCTAAAATAGTTTCCTTACTTAACTCTAATATTTCATAGTTTAACTTGAGGCTTGGGTACTTCCCTTGAGGCTCCATCAGTTTTGAGATATCCGAATCCCACATTGGCGTCAAAGGATGATCTTTCATATGCGTTTCATGAAGGGGTATGCCATTTACATACAAATGACCATTGGTAACAGTCCTACCGTTAACTGGCAGCGCCGGACATAATATTGTGTATTTAACATTATATTTCTCTAAAGCGCTATCGACAATGGGTCCAATATTCCCTTCCTTTGTAGAATCAAAAGTAGAACAATATTTTATGAACAATTGGTCTGCGCCATTTCTCTTTAGCCACTCAAAAGCTTCCAAGGTATCCTCTACTGCTTTTGAGGTTTCTTGCGTCCTGGTTTTTAAGGCAATGACTACGGCAATATTTTCATCAGAGTCTTGTAAATCATACATTGGAGTTCCATTAAATAAAAGTGTTTTAATTCCTTCTTTTGCAAAAAAGGATGCGGCATCACTTGAACCGGAAAAATCATCTCCTACACAGCCTATAATAATTTTACTCATATTTTAGTTCCTTTCTTTCTTAGTTATATAAGCACATATTGGTGGTAATTCTACCAAAATATGTGCTTATATATGGAGTAATAAAAAGTTATTCTATTTTTGTTCCAAATCCTTGAAGGTATCCATCCTGTAACAACTCTCCAACGATGCACATTATTGAATAAAAATGCCTGTTACAGCGGGTACAAATGTTACTAGCAGCAAAACAGTAATCATAATTAGCCAGAAGGGTATGAGTTTTTTCGAAAGCTGCAGTATCGGCACTCCCGAAATATTACTTGAAACGTACATGGCTGTCCCTACAGGCGGAGTTAATAATCCTATTGTAAGATTTATAACCATTACCAAACCGAACTGTACCGGGTTTACCCCCAGCTTTATAGCAACAGGAGCAAGAATAGGGGCTAATAGCATAATAGCCGGACCGCTGTCCAAGAACATTCCAGCCATCAATAGAAGTAAATTAATAAGAAGCAGCAATACTATTTTATTATCCGTAACACCCAAGAGGGCAGTTGTAATTTGCTGTGGTATTTGCTGACTTGCCAATAACCAGCTGAATAAAGATGTTGCTGCAATAATTGTTGCAATGGTTGCAGTGCTAATTGCAGCTTCGTACATTATAGTAGGCAAATCCTTTATCTTGATTTCCTTATAAATAAACATACTAACCAACAAGGAATATACCGCTACAACCGCTCCACCTTCTGTAGCAGTAAATACCCCACCCCTGATGCCGAAAATGATGATAAAAGGCATAACTAACGCCCAACTGGCTTCTTTAAAGCTTTTCCATTTTCCCTTAAAGCTTACTTTACCTTCTTTGGGATAGTTATATTTTCGCGCTACATAATAGGAGTAAGCAAGAAATCCTAATCCCATCAAAACTCCCGGTATAATACCTGCAACGAACAAGTCACCGATTGAAGCATTTGTTGTTACGCCATATATAATCAGTGCAATACTTGGAGGAATGATAAGTCCTATACTACCTGATGCTGCAACAAGAGCAGCGGAAAAACCAACATCATATTTTCTTTTTGTCATTTCAGGTATCATTATAGATCCCAATGCTGCAGTATCAGCTACCCCAGAACCTGAAATACCTCCCATTATAATTCCGCTCAATGATACAACATGTGCTAAGGAACCTCTAATGTTTCCAACGAAAGAAAGTGCAAAGTCAATAATCCTTCTTGTAATACCGCCATAACCCATAATTGATCCGGCCAGCATAAACAGCGGAATAGCCATTAAAGGGAAAGAATCCAAGGAGGTAAAAAATCTCTGGCTGAGCACAACAATTGGATAGTCAGCATGAAAAATTGCTCCTATAGAAGCTAATGCTAATACAAACCCTACAGGTATACCAAGAACCAAGAAGACTGCAAATAATCCAAATAATATCTGACCCATTATACCAATTCCTCCTTCCCGCGAGACTCTTTACTTCTCAACATTTGAATAGTTCCACTTATAACAAAGTACATTAATATGATCCCAGAGATCGGGATAACAATATAAACATATTGCATTGGCAATTGCAGGGTTGGGCTTTTTTGTTTCATTCCCAGCTCTACAAGCTTAAAACCGCTAATAGTCAGACAAACTCCAAAGAAAAGGACCAGGCAGTTATTAATAAGCATTAATAGCTTCTGACTTACACCCTTTAGCTTTTTTACTAGAATATCTAAGGCTATATGAGAACCCTGTCTTACTGCAACAGACATCCCCAGGAAAGACATCCATACGAAAATATATCTACCCAACTCTTCTGACCAGGTTAATGGGCTACCGGCGATATATCTTGAAAGAACCTGTGCCGTAATAATTGCTGCCATGAGAAACATCAAAAAAGAGCACGCATAAAACAGCCCTTTGACCATTAACTTATCTAATCTCTCCATCGTTAACCTCCATCATTGTTAAATCAACAAAAGGGAGTGGAGCAAGACTCCCCACTCCCTTTTGTTGGTTCTATTGAATCGCTTCTACAATCTTCTTATATAAGTCTAAATCTACAGTTTTTGCAAAAGCTTCATGTGCTTGCTTTGCAGCTGCAGCAAATTCTGCAGTATCAGGTGTAGTTACTTGAAGACCTTCACTTTTCATAGCTTCAAGAATCTCACCGGTCTTTTCTTTAACCAATTGATTTTCATAGTCAGTTGCTACTTGTGCTGCATCATTGATAATCTTTTGTTGCTCTGGTGTAAGCTTAGCGTATGTCTTTTCACTCATTGACAAGGTTACATATTCATATTTATGGTTGGTCATGGCAAGATATTTTTGTACTTCATGAATTTTTCCACCATATATAAATGGAATCGGATTTTCTTGAGCATCTATTACTCGTTGCTCCAAGCCTGTATAAACCTCATTCCATGCCATAGTTGTCGGTGAAGCACCCATTGCTTTCCAAGTTTCAACCATCGCCTTTATTTCCGGCAATCTGATTTTTAAGCCTTTAATGTCAGCTAATGAGTTGATTGGTTTATTTGACGTTACCTGTCTTGCACCTCTGTCCCAGAAGTTTAAGATTCTTATATCAGAAGACTTTAAAACTCTTTCTGATATTTCCTTGCCAACTTCTCCATGAACAACCTTTGCAAATTGTTCCTCACTGCTAAATAAATAAGGCAATTCCAACAGTTGTATTGATTGTTCAAAGTTTCCTAATACCCCTGCAATTAATGCAAAGTCAACAGTACCTATCTGCATGCCCTCTGCCATATCCCTATCTCCACCTAAAGTAGAGTTTGGATAAATTGTTATCTTGATTTTACCATTTGATTTAGCTTCTACTTCCTCTTTAAACTTTTTTGCGCCTTCATTCCAAAGGTCATTCTCTGACTGTATATGTCCAAGCTTTAGTTCTACCACTTCATCAGTTGCACCGCCATTATCATTTGAAGCTTGACTTGGTGCTTGATTTGAAGCTGTACCAGAACATCCCGTAAACAAGGTAGCAATCATTAAGACCGTTAGAATCATAGCAATAATTTTTTTCATTTTGTTTCCCCCTCTAAATTAATTTTTTATTATTTGCTTACTTCAACAATTACCTTTACTACGTTTTCTTTCTTTTCGTTAAGAACATCCAATGCCTTCTGAGTTTCCTCCAATGGAAGCTTCTGTGTCAAGAAATCACTTAAATCGAGGCCGTCGTTTATCATATCAGTTGCTTTGATGAAATCCTTCGTTTCATAAGTCATTGCTCCAAAAAGTGTCTGTTCATTAAATACAAAGCTATATGTATATACAGGAATTTTTTCAGTAATCATAGCAATAATTCCCACTTCACCTCTTTTTCTTACCATGGCTGAAGCTTGATCTACTATAACCTTTGAATCTGCTGCAATTAATGCAACATCAACTCCCCTGCCTCCTGTGAAATCCTTTACTTTAGCAACAACGTCTTCCTTTAATGGATTTAAAGCCAACGTCGCCCCCTGTTTTAATGCCATCTCAAGATTAAACTCTTGTGTATCGGTACAAATAATGTTTTTATAGCCTGCTTCTCTTGCTGCTACTAGCGCTAATAAACCTATTGTACCCGACCCTAAAATCGCCAAGGTATCCTTCTCAGCGACTGTTATTCTATCAATTGCATGAACAGCTACTGCCAAAGGCTCTATCAAGGTTCCCATTTCATAGCTAATCTTATCGTTGATTTTATAAACAGTTTTTTCAGGAGCATTAAAGTATTCAACAAATGTTCCTATCCACGCTGGAGTTCCCGGTGCTTTTTTGCTTGTACATAAATTCACTAAATCTTGCTTGCAAAACTCACATTCACCGCAACCTAGGTGGGGTTCTACCGTTACCCTATCTCCTATTTTAAAATTTGTTACGTTCTTTCCTACTTCAATAATATCTCCAGCAACTTCATGTCCCAATACTGCTGGTGGCTTTCTAAAAGCATGAGTGCCTTTGAATAAATGAAGATCAGATCCGCATACTCCTACGGTTTTGACTTTAATTAAAACTTCATCGTCTTTCAAAGCGGGTACATTTATATCTTTGATTTCTACCTTTTCTGATTCTACTACATATGCAGCTCTCATGTAATCCCTCCTCCTATGAAAATATAACTTTGTGTAACTAAGATGATTTAATTATATTCACAAATTGAAATACTATCAACAGACTATATCATATTAATTGTTTAAATATGAAACATATTTACAAAATATGAGAATTTGTTTAACTATTAACAATGTCATAGTTGAAATTTACCAGTTGTTATGTTAAAATGTGTTTAATATTGAAACACAGGAGTGTTAGTAATGAAAAAAATAAAAATACTGGCTATAGCACCCTATGATGGCTTAAAGGATTTGATCAACGATGTTGCACACGACTTCAAAGATCTGGAAGTGCACACTTTTGTCGCCGATATGCTGGATGGTGTAGAATTAGCAAAATCAATCCAATATACTGGATACGATGCAATAATATCTAGGGCAGGTACCGCCGAGCTTATAAGAGAAGTATCTGAGCTTCCGGTAATAGATATAAAACTTTCTGCAATAGACATGATGAGATCTATAAAGCTTGCTCAAAATTACTCAGGAAAGTTTGCTATTGTAGGATATAAGAGCATTACAGAAACTGCAAATTTAATCTGCGAGCTACTTCAATATGACGTAGAAATCAAAACAATTTCTGATATATCCGAAATTCTTGATACCTTAACCCAATTAAAGGAAAATGGGGTGAGCTTGATTGTCGGTGACGTAATTACAATAACTCACGCCAAATCAATTGGACTTAATGCGATCTTAGTAACGTCAGGGCGAAAAAATGTATTAAATTCCTTTGATGAAGTAATAAAGTTGCATCACACCCTTATGAAGAATCAGCAAAAAAATATTTTAATTAAAAACATAGTAGAGAAATCCAGTGTATCTGTTATTTCCTATACTTCAGATAAAAGAATCGTTTACTCCAGTATTAAAGAAGATATGGAGGATTACGAATTAATTAAAGTTGAAATTGAAAGACTGATAGATACTTTGATAAAGGAAAAGGAAATTAAGGTTATCAAAAGAATAAGCAATAGCCTGGCTAACATAAGAGGCGAACTAATTGAAGTAATGGGATCATTGTGTCCTACTTTTTATCTTGAAAATCAAAGATTCAGCATAAAACCATTTGATGACGCCGTTTCCTACAAAAACATCTCAGACTCTCCTCAAATAAATTTCGAAACCTTCAGTACATCAAGTGAACTGCTGAAAAGTGTAATAAATAATGCCAAGGTTTATGCAACAATACAAACTCCTATTATCATCTATGGAGATAAAGGAACCGGGAGAGATTCAATAGCACATACCATATATCAAAATAGTACTTATCATAAAAACCCTTTAATAAAAATTGATTCAAAGTATATGAATGAAAAAAAATGGATTCATATTTTTGAATCTGAAAACTCAATTTTTACAGATAGTGGGTTAACAATACATATTAAAAATTTGCACCTTATGGATGAAACCAGCCAAAAACTTTTTGAATCCTATATACGCAACACTTCTGTTCATAAAAGAAATAGATTTATTTTTTCTTGCACCAGTGGATACACTAAATCCTTTGACAACAGTACCTTATTATATTTTATTAGAAATGAGCTAAATGCACTTCCTTTAATAATGCCGAACTTAAACCAAAGAGTAGAGGATATTCCAAGCTTAGCAAGTCTCTACTTAAGTGATCTCAGTCTAAAGTACGGCAAACAGGTTATAGGATTGGAAAATGAGGCTATGATGCTTCTTCAAGAGCATAACTGGATTAATAACATTGATCAATTTAAACGAGTTATTGAAGAGTTGATTATACTCACCGATACATTCTATATCAATGCAGAAACTACAAGCAAAGTGCTGTCACAAGAGAATTTACCTAAATCACATTCTTATGTACATTCTTTGGATTTAAACAAACCCCTTGATGATATCAATAAGGATATTATTAACTTAGTTTTAAGCGAAGAAGACTTCAACCAGTCTAAAGCCGCTGAACGGTTAGGAATCAGCCGAAGTACGCTTTGGAGAAAAATAAAATAGGATAAGGTAAATCATTACCTTATCCTATTTTTATACATTCAAATCCTGATATCCTGGTGCCTGGCACCATTTCTCCACTACAACAGCACAAACCTTAAGCTCCGGTGTTTTAGAATCTGGATCAAATGCTGAATTCGTAAGCATATTCGCAGCACCTTCTGCAAAGTGAAAAGGTATAAATACCACATCTTGCTCTACAATATCACTGACCTTCGCTTTTACCAATATGCTTCCCCTTCTCGAACTGACCTTTACCATATCCCCGTCAGCAATCTTTAAATTGGCTGCTGTAACAGGGTTGATTTGCACATAGCTTTCCGGACTTTTTTTGTTTAAACCTTCAACCTTGCCCGTCATAGTCCTTGTATGATATTGATAAAGTACTCTTCCCGTTGTTAAGGTTAAAGGATACCTCTCATCCGTCAGCTCTGCACTTGACGTATACTCAATCCCTTTAAACAAGCCTTTTCCTCTTACAAAAGAATCCTTGTGCAAATAGGGTGTGCCGGGATGTTCTTTATTTGGACATGGCCATTGAATGCCTTCCATCTCTAGTCTTTCATAATCAATACCTGCGTAGGTCGGAGTAAGAGCAGCCATTTCATTAAATATCTCTGCCGAATTCTTGTAATTCTTTTCATAACCCAGATGACTCATAAGCTCCATGATAATTTCCCAGTCTGCTCTAGCTTCACCTGGCGCATCAATGGCTTTTCTTACTCTTTGCACTCTTCTTTCTGTATTGGTGAAGGTTCCGTCCTTTTCTGCAAAAGCTGCCGCAGGTAAAACAACATCGGCAAGCTGTGCAGTTTCCGTTAGGAATATATCCTGAACGATAAGAAATTCAGTACTTTCTAGTGCATGCTTTACTTGATTCAAATCCGGATCAGATACCATTGGATTTTCACCCATGATATAAAGCATTTTGATATCTCCATGTTCTGCAGCGTGTATCATTTCTGATGCCGTCAATCCGCTTCTTGTTGAAAGTTCTTCAACTCGCCATGCCTTTGCAAACTTGTCAGCTACTTCTTGCCTTATTACCGGCTGATAACCAGTGTAAGTTCCGGGAAGAGCTCCCATGTCGCAGGCGCCCTGAACATTGTTTTGGCCTCTCAGCGGGTTAACCCCTGTTGATTCACGTCCAATCTGCCCGCATAGCATTGCCAGGTTTGCAATATTCATCACATTGTTTACCCCGGTAGTATGCTGTGTAATACCCATACAGTAAACAATACTTCCTTTATCTGCTTTTGCATAGAGTCTGGCTGCTGCCGCAATATCTTCTACCTCTACGCCGCAAATCTTAGCCGCTTTTTCCGGAGTGAAGTCCCGAACTGCTTCTTCAAGCTTTTCAAAGCTTTCTGTTCTTTCATCTATGAATTCCTTATTATGAAGATTCTCTTTTAAAATAACATGCATCATTCCATTTAAAAGGGCAACATTTGTTCCCGGCCTTATTTGTAGGAATATCTCAGAATTACGTGCTAAGTCTATCTTTCTTGGATCTGCCACAATAAGCTTAGTTCCTTTTCTTACCGCCTGCCTTATTTTTGCTCCGATTACTGGATGATTTTCTGTTGTATTAGAACCTATGATAAATATGACGTCACTGCCCAAAAACTCATTTATCCCATTTGTCATAGCTCCGCTGCCAAAAGTAGTTGCAAGACCTGCAACTGTTGCGGAATGTCAGAGGCGAGCGCAGTGGTCAACATTATTGGTTCCAATGACTGCCCTGAACATCTTTTGCATTAAGTAGTTTTCTTCATTGGTGCACCTTGCAGATGTCAAACCACCAAAAGCTTCAGCCCCATGCTTTTCTTTTAGTTCTTTTATTCTGGAAGCAACAACATGTATGGCTTCCTCCCAAGTTGTTTCTACAAGCTCTCCATCTTTTCTGACAAGAGGAGTCTTCAGTCTGTCAGGATGGTTTAAAAATCTATAGCCAAATCTACCTTTTACGCACAAAAGACCTTCATTTGGAGCTGATTTGACAGGCTCTACACCCACTACCTTTCCATCCTTGATCAACAACTCCATTTGGCAGCCTACACCACAATAAGAGCAGGTCGTCTTCACCTTTTGGATATGCCAATACCTGAACTTTTGTGGCTGCTTTGGCATCAATGCTCCTACAGGACATGCAGATACACAATTCCCGCAAGATACACAATTCGAGCTTTCAAAATCTTTATCCCCCGCTACTGCAACGTGTGTTTTAAAGCCTCTTTCCGCAAGGTTTATAGCCCCTGTACATTGAAGCTCATTATCTACCCTTACACATTTGCCGCAGAGTATGCACTTGTTTGCATCATAC
>JAQSYD010000193.1 GCA_029256325.1 Clostridia bacterium | reverse complement strand
TTATATGTAGAATATTCCTGTTGTAATTCTATTTTTGGGGGGACATTAAATGGAAATATTAAAAGTATCAGCTAAATCCAATCCAAATTCCGTAGCAGGAGCATTAGCAGGCGTTATTAGAGAGAAAAGTGGCGCAGAGATTCAAACAATCGGTGCAGGTGCTTTAAACCAAGCAATAAAAGCAATAGCAATTGCAAGAGGGTTTGTTGCTCCCAGCGGGATAGACCTAGTATGTATACCGGCCTTCACAGATATAAATATAGAAGGCGAAGAAAGAACAGCAATTAAATTATTGATTCAGTGTAAATAAACAAAGTAGAATACCTGCATATTGCAGGTATTTTGCAATTTTAGGACGTTATAATAATTTGTTTTTTACATAACATAGATTTGAATCCTACGATATGAAAATGATATAATAGGTATTGTTTCCAGTTAAAAAATATTCAATCTTTCGTAGGAAATGGGAGGATTCGTATGCATAAGGCAGATTTGCATGTACATACTACTGCATCGGATGGACTGTTAAGTCCGGAAGAAGTTGTAAAATGGGCAGCCTATAAAAAGCTCAATGCTGTGGCTATTACCGATCATGATACTGTAAAAGGTGTACAGCCTGCCATTGATATAAGCAAGCAATACAATGTTGAAGTTATTCCTGGAATAGAATTTAGCAGTGAACATATGGATGAAGAAATACATATACTAGGTTATTACATAGATTATGAACAAAACTGGCTCAAAGAAAAGCTGGATGAAATGTACAAATCAAGATATACACGTGCCGTAAAAATGATAGACAGATTAAATGAAATAGGGATTGATATTACACTGGAGCAGGTGAAAGCCATTGCTGAAAGTGGAACGATAGGAAGACCTCACATTGCAAGAGCGATGCAGGAAAAGGGCTATATTGATAATATGAAGGATGCTTTTAGAAAATATATAGGTAAAGGCGGTCCTGCTTATGTTGAAAGATATAGAATAAGCTGTCAGGAGGCTATTGACATCATCAAGCAGCTGGGGGGAGTTCCGGTGCTGGCACATCCGGGGCTTATCAATAAAAAGGAATGCATCAAAGAAATATTGGATATGGGTATTGAGGGAATAGAAGTATATCATACCAAGCACGATGATGAAATCATAAGATATTCATTAAAGCTTGCAGCAGAACGAAAACTACTTATAACAGGGGGTTCTGACTGTCATGGCGTGTTTTTAAACAATGAACCTATTATGGGAAACGTATGGGTTGATTATAAATATGTTGAGCTATTAAAACAGAAGTCTGAAACAACAAAACAAAAAAAATAAAAGAGTTTAATGGAGGTTAAAATGGAAATAAGAATTTCTGTGGCTTCGGAGCAGGTGAACCTGATTTTGATACGCCAAAGTATATTAGAGATGCAGCAATAGAGGCAATTGAAAAGGGTTTTACAAGATATACGGCAGCGCAAGGTACAATGGATTTGAGAAAGGCTGTATGCGGTAAAATGAAAAGAGATCATGGATTGGAATACAATGCCAATCAGGTTATCGTATCCAGTGGTGCGAAGCATTCGTTGTCCAATGCTTTTGCAGCGATATTGAACGCTGGTGATGAGGTAATCGT
Source organism: Clostridia bacterium (assembly GCA_029256325.1). Classification (GTDB taxonomy): domain Bacteria; phylum Bacillota; class Clostridia; order Lutisporales; family Lutisporaceae; genus GWB2-37-7. Next base: position 2,553 of record JAQSYD010000193.1, on the reverse strand, counting down.
ACCTGTACCCTATTGGGTGAGCTACACTGAAATTATCAAGCTGAATGATGGTATTCCGGTTCTGGTTCCTACTAAAAAGGAAAACAACTTTAAGATCATGAAGGAGGAACTGCAGTCAGCAGTGACTTCAAAGACAAAAGCAATACTTTTGAACACACCCAACAATCCGACGGGCTCAATTTATACAGAAGAAGAGCTTAAGGATATTGCAGAAATAGCTGTTAAAAATAATATTTATGTAGTTTCCGATGAAATTTATGAACAGTTGACTTATGATGGAAAGAAGCATATCAGTATTGCACAATTAGGTGATGAAATTAAAGAGCTTACTATTGTGATAAACGGAATGTCCAAAGCATATGCCATGACAGGCTGGAGACTGGGGTACGCTTGTGCACATGAGAAGATCATTAAAGCGATGTCTAGTGTACAAAGCCATGCAGTTTCACATCCAAACTCCATAACACAATATGCTTCTACAGTGGCGCTCAACGGACCACAGGACGATGTGCATAAAATGGTAGAGCAGTTTGCAAAGAGAAGAACCTATATGTATGAACGATTAAGCAAGATGGAAGGTCTTCATTGCCTGATGCCTGATGGCGCTTTTTATATCTATGTTGACATAACATACTATATGAATAAAAAGCTATGTAGTCAAATGATAAAGTCCTCCTTGGATTTTGCTCAAATTCTTTTAGAGCAGGGACATGTAGCCGTTATTCCGGGTGCAGCTTTTGGTACTGACAACTTTATCAGACTTTCCTATGCAACTTCAATGGAAACGATAGAAAAAGGCCTGGATACTTTTGAAAGCTTTATAAAAGAAAACCTAAGATAGAAAGGAAAAACAATGGATACAAGCATTTATCAAAATCCTTTGAATACGAGATATGCCAGCAAAGAAATGTCCTTTATCTTCTCGGATGATTATAAATTTTCTACCTGGAGAAAGCTTTGGGTAGCCCTGGCTGAGAGTGAAATGCAGTTGGGAATCAATATTACAGAACAGCAAATTGAAGAGATGAAACAGCATATATTTGATATTAACTACGAAGATGCGGAAAAAAGGGAAAAAGAAACAAGACATGATGTTATGTCTCATGTTCATGCATATGGTCTTCAATGTCCCGCTGCGAAGCCAATTATTCATCTTGGCGCTACCAGCGCTTACGTGGGCGATAACACAGATGTCATTCAAATGACAGAAGGACTGAAGCTTGTAAAGACAAAGCTCATCAATACGATGAACAATATGGCGCAATTCGCATCAAAATATAAAGACTTGCCAACCTTGGGCTTTACGCATTTTCAAGCAGCTCAGCTTACCACGGTAGGCAAGCGCTGTACATTATGGCTGCAGGATTTTCTGATGGATCTGGAAGAATTGGAGTTTCAGTTAAGCAGAATGAAGCTGCGGGGCGTAAAGGGTACAACAGGAACGCAAGCCAGCTTTATGTCCTTGTTCAGTGGGGATCATGATAAAATCAGAAAATTGGATCAAATGGTGGCTGAAAAAATGGGATTTGAAAAGACCTTTGCGGTTACCGGACAGACCTATTCTAGAAAGCTTGACAGTCAAGTGTTGAATGTGTTGGCTCAAATAGCAGAGTCGGCATACAAATTCAGTAATGATATGAGGCTGCTGCAGCATTTGAAGGAGGTAGAAGAGCCCTTCGAAAAACAGCAGATTGGTTCCTCTGCAATGGCATACAAGAGAAATCCTATGCGCAGTGAGCGAATAGGGGCTTTAGCAAGATTTGTAGTAATAAATACACTAAACCCTGCTATAACAGCGGCTACTCAATGGTTTGAACGTACTCTTGATGATTCTGCCAACAAGCGGCTTGTGATACCTCAAGCATTTTTAGCAGTGGACAGCATACTGAATATCATGATTAATGTAACCTCCGGCTTGGTGGTTTATGAAAAGATGATTCAAAAGCATGTAGATCAAGAACTGCCCTTTATGGCAACAGAGTCTATCTTAATGGAAGCTGTGATGAGAGGCGGAGACAGACAGGAGCTTCATGAAAAAATAAGAGTATATTCTATGGAAGCTGGGAAAAGAGTCAAGGAAGAGGGCTTAGATAACAATCTCATTGACTTGATCAAACAGGATAAAGAATTTATGCTTACGGACGAAGAAATAGACGGATTGCTGGATGCTAAGAATTTTATAGGCAGAGCTTCTGCACAGGTTGATGAATTCCTGGAGGAGTACATTTATCCGGTCCTGCAAAATTACACAGATCTTTTAAATATTAAGGTAGAGCTTAAGGTATAAATTCTACTTGACATATGATATTAAATAGTTTAGAATTCTGTTAAATGCATAGGAAAGTACAAATCAAGCTTTCTCCATATGCATTTCATAAAGGCTTTTTTACTTAAATAGAAGTCTTTTTCATAAGCAGCGACAATGATGGGAAGAGTAGATATAATAAGGGATTAAAGCGAGCCGATGAGGGTGGAAGATTGGCGTCATAGTTATATTGAAGAACATCCTAGAGTCTATAACCGAAATGAGAAGAGTAGGCTTATACGGCACCA
>JAQSYD010000192.1 GCA_029256325.1 Clostridia bacterium | reverse complement strand
GAAATGCCTGAATTTAGAGAGGTTGCACCAGATCATTTTGTTGCATGCCATATCGTTTAATATAAAAACGCTATGATGTGTATTTTGGGGATGTTATTAATATCTCTTATGTATTCTTTGCTTATAAGTCATAAATTGCCTCCCCCGAGCTTCAATACACCAGAAGCCTTGCCTCGAGGGCTGTGGCTCCGGGGTGCGACTCACCAATCTTCGACCAGGGTATTCCTTCAGGGTAGGTGAAGCTTCTCCTCCAACAATTATGGCCTTATGCAAAGCGTTTAGTGTTCATTTGAATGTTGTGACATAGTCTTCTCGTCATCCTGAGCATTGCGAAGGATCTTAAGATGCTTCAGTGCCCTCAGCATGACAGATAAGACAAACCCAATGATTATCGCGGCTGCTTGAATATAAGATAAAAAATAAAAGCCTATTGGGCTTTTATTTTTTATCTCTGCAGTGCCTCAAACAACTGATTTGCACTAATATACTCCATCTCAACAAAATATTCTCTTTCACTGATATCCCATAAGTAATGTGCATCAGATGATACTACATGCTTATAGCTTTTCAAAAACGGCATTTTATTAAAAACAGCTTCCAATGAAGCCTTTTTAGAAAACTCGACAATATCTACTTTCAAATCAGGAGGTATAAAGCCTAAATTGGAGATAATGCTGTAACCTGGTCTATCAACATGAGCCGGTATACAGATTCCCTCATGCTTGTTAACCAGTTCAAAAATTTCATTGATGGAGTAACTGCTTGAAGAGAGCAATAGCTTATCTACCTGTCCCGTTATATGATCTAAGGCATCCATGATTAACTGTCTTCCAAACAGCTCCTCATTATTCGGAATATTAGGCAGAGAAGCATAAATAAGATCGCCGAATGCCAATGCTTTTTCAAGCTTTTTGAATAAACAAATTAAATGTACCTCTTCCTTGCTTTGCACTTCTATTCCCGGTATCACCATTAAGCCCAGATTACGGCCTGCATCAATCACAGCTTCTACATTGGCACAGCTGTTGTGATCTGTAATTGCAATCATATCCAAGCCCTTCAACAAGGCCATGTTAACGATATTGTTCGGTGTCATATCTGCATCACCACAAGGGGAGAGTGCAGTATGAAGGTGCAAATCAACAGCAAATTTCATTTTATTTACCCAGACCCATTTTATTAAGCTCCACTGCTATTTCAAAAGCATTTAAAGAAGTACTGAGCACGGGTATGCCTTCCTCATCAGCCTTTTTCAAAGCATCTGCATCCATTTCTATTTCTTCAGGTACAATAATGCATCCTAAATCCAACAAGGATGCAACTGCAATCACATTTGCATGGGACATTACAGTGATCCATACATTACCCTTTTGTGCATGAGACATTACCCAACTCAAGAGATCGCAGATGTAAACTCCTTTTATCTCTCTATCCGTTTGCTGCGCACCGGCCAATATCTTGCCGTTGATTCTTTCACTGATATTTTTTATCATTTTATGTCCTCCTATCGTATGTTTACTTAAGGCTTCTTTTTCTTGAAGTTTTCCATTGTCTTTACAATACATATAGACTTTTGATTTTCACCCTTTACAATATCCTCTGCAAAAGCTCTACAGGTTGGCGCTCCACATACTCCGCAGTCCAAACCCGGTAGATACTTCAATATTTCTTCAATCATCTCCATCTTTTTCATGGATACAGAAATATCCTTATCCAGCTTCATGATTGCCCTGGGTTCTATTGGTTCTGTAAGTCTTATAAATCCTTCTTCATACATCCTGATATAATGCTCAACCTGCTCATCACACGTTTCCATACAGGGAAGACCTTGAGCTATACCGCGCATCTTCGCCTTTGCAATATAAGGATTTTCGATGGTTAAGGGACCTCCTATACAACCGCCTACACAGGCCATGCCTTCGAAAAATTCCAAGTCCTCCATTCTGCCAGTCTCAATCTCTTCCAGCACCTTGATGACTTCATTTATACCATCAACCGCAATATACTTTTCTACGCCGATTGCCTTTGACTGTCCGCCAATAATTGACCATTCCATTGCTTCTCTGGTACTGGTAGAAATATTCTCTTCTTCCGAAGAATTTAAATTTCTTACGATATCACCGTATATCTCCTTCATGGATATCGCTGCATCAATATATGATTTTTCAATACCCAAGGGATTTCTGATACTTGTCACCCGTGCTGTACAAGGAGAAATAAATACGACACCTATTTCAGAAACATCCAATCCCGTACGCCTCGCTACATCACGCTTTGCAAGCCTAGCAGTAATTTCTACCGGTGTTTCTATATCGACTACATTGGGCAGTAAATCCGGAAATCTAATTTGTATCAGTCTTAATATTGCTGGACAGGAGGAATTAATAAGGGGTCTTTCTAATTTATCTTCTTTTAATAGCTTTTCTTTTATGACTTTAGTAATAATTTCTGTACCAATGGTTGCTTCATAAACTTCATCAAACCCAATATTCTTAAGTGCAGTAAGCATGGCATTGACGCTTACCTTACTAGAGAACTGTCCATAAAGCACTAAGGAAGGAATTGCTATTTTATACTTAAAATTCTGCAATATAGATAGCTTGTCAGTTACTGCGTTTTTAGCATGGTTGGGACATATTCTGATGCACTCACCACAGTCAATGCACTTTTCTCCAATAATTCTTGCTTTTCCATCGCGAAGTCTAATTGCTTCAGTAGGACATACCTTAAGACAGCTGGTACAGCCGATGCATCTATCCTCCTGAAGTACAACGGAATGAAAGTACTTGTTGTCCACGCTATCACCTGCTTTCATATATACATAACCATTTTAATAGTTGTTCCTTTACCGAAAACGGATTCTACCT
>JAQSYD010000080.1 GCA_029256325.1 Clostridia bacterium | reverse complement strand
AGCAATATTCGGCTATATCTTTATTAGCTTCATAGCAGGGATATTTAAGAATCAATATGTATTTGAATACATGATTGATGATCCCTCCGCGATTTTAGAGCTGCTTCCTACTGTATTAACCAATGGAATAATTATTTACCTATTGATTTTAGTGGGCTTTAGCATATTGGATGTAGGCAGTATCAACATGTTCAAGACTGCTTTAAACGATCAAAAGCCAAGGTTCAAGGACTTCACAGAGGGTGTGAAAAGCTATTTCTTTAAAGTGCTGCTTGGCAAGCTGTTTATCCACCTTTTAATCATAATCACGCTGCCGCTGACTGCATTCCTGTATATTGTTTATGCAGTAATAGCAGGTACGCTGACAGCTGGCTGGGGAATGTTATTCCTAAGTGTTTTTGTATCCATTTATCTTGGCACTTGGGTGACAATCATCGTTATAGATGGTTACTCGCCTCTTAAAGCCATTGGTAAAAGCATCAAATTAGGTGCAAAATACTTTAAAGGATTATTTGTGATACTTTTAGCTTCTATCCTGATAAGCAAGTATTCCATCGTGCTATTTGGTGTTCTAGCTGCAGTATTGGCTGGATGGTTCATCGCCGGGGCGGTGGCAACCTATTTCAAACTGGTTGTAATGCTTGTGTACTACAGAAAGAGAGAAAGCTTATAATAGAAAACAAGTGTATGATTTTCCAAATCATACACTTGTTTTTTTACCTTATTCAAACGCTGTCGATATAAAGTGTCTTTCTTGATGACAATCCTTGCACAGCGTCATTAAATCCTCTAAATTTTCTTTGCCTCTTCTTATGTATGTAACATGATGGACTTCAAGGGATTCGTCTTTTGACTTGCCACAATCAGCACATTGATTCTCATCTCTCTTTAAAACCGCACTGCGTGCCAGCTCCCAATGGTAAGTTTTCAAATACTGATTATAAGGCATTCGCTTTAACTTCTTCATTTTCCTGATCGTATAGCTACCTTTATAGTACTCATATCGTAGTATGGGATTGCTGAGAATGTTTCTTTTTACCTTCCATTCCCGGACTTCATCTATGATCCAATCACAAAGCTTAAAAACAATATACAAAGAGGAAATCATTAATATTTGATACATAACACTACCTCCCCTTATTATATTGCCAAGGCCTCACTATTTTATTCCAAGAACAAAGGTGGCTGGGACCGCATTTGACGCCCATGTGCCTTTCCCGAATAAAATAAGGAAATTCTGGCATGGGCAGTTGAATAAAAAAGGCACTATGAATTATAGTGCCTCATTTGCATTTACTGCAGCTTTTCTATTTTTGTTATAATCATTTGACCTTGATCATTTGCCTTGTAGGAGAACTTAACCATATCTCCGTCCTTTATTCCCTCTAATTGGTCCAGTACATCAGTAACTCTAAAAGCAAGTGTATCTGATGGTGTTATCTCGATCTCAACAGAGTTATTATCAATCCAACCATTCAGTTTTCCCTGTGCATCCTTTGCTTCTGCTGCAAGTTTAGCAGATGAATTGCCGCTTGGTTGACTTCCCGGTTCAGTGGTTACATTTTCTTGCGGTGGAACTGGATCTGGTTGAACTGCAGGCTGCGTGCAAGCTGTAAATAATGTTGTTGTAATTGCTAATACAACTGTAATAATTAATGCTTTTTTCATTTATTTCACCTCTAATTTTAGATTGCACTTCTTTGACGTAAACTCATGCAATTATGTTTCCTAAAATCATCAATGAGGCAATTACAATAATAAAAGCTGCCTACATTATAGCGCAGACAGCTTTGTTTGTCTTATATTGGGTTTTCCATCAATAATTCATCCCATGTGCAATAAGCATTATCAAGTGCGTTTTGACGTAGAATCAAGTAAAGCTCTGCTTTAGTTGCATTTTCATAGGGTTTTACAAATAATACGCCTACGTAGAACAGCAGCATACCCAGCAGATACCATCCTATAAAGGATAGATCCAGAACCCACATATCAAACTTGTGGCCATCTGTCATTTGATTGCTCAGCTGTATAGCACGACTATAGCCTATATTCGGATTGTCAGCCAGAATATAGGGTACCATGCTGTATGCATAGCTTTTTATTACCCCAGGTATAATCAGAAGCAAGGACCATAGAAAAATCAGTACTCCCTTATACAGCATTGTCAACGTAACAGCAGTATAACTTTCTCTTTTAAAGGCAGATCCCAAATAGCCCATATTCACATCCGTTTGAGCCGCTTGCTTAAAGAAACGTCTTCCACCAACCTCAAGGGCATATCCAACCAGAATTCTAAACAGTAAAACTGCGGTTATAATAATAATTATAAATAATGTCACATTAAAATAGGGTTCATAATCATAACCGGGCTGACCAATAAAGCCCCTCATTTGATGTGATCTACTACCCCTGATATTACTGCCGGATGTACCTATACCACTATCTCCACCTACAAGCACTAAGACCAAACTAATAACAAATGCCTTCCAATAGGTAAGTTTAAGTACTTCCTTTGCCCTTGTTTTTATTAATTCGCGCGTCCACATTTTATATCACCCCTCTAAGTATCCTTATATTACCATATTAGTTTTTTCATTACAATATGACACTATATTTTAACTGATATTATCATAGGTGATATATTCCTTATCTATAACCTAAATCTGAAAAGGATAACCTCGTTTCCCCATACGGTATAATTCTGATATACTTATTTTTGAGAACATTTATTTTACACAAAAGGATGCCACAATGCTGCTCTTTTAAGAAAGGTGATAAATATGCAGGAAATTATTAATCAGTATCCTTTAGCGTTTAGTATCATCGTACTCATTGTTTTTATTGGTTATATCCGTACCATGTACAAATTTTTAAGTAAAAAGAAGAAATAGGCTTATACCTAGCCCTTATCCCATTTGTTCAGATTGCTTGAAGCTACGAAGGCTGTGATAATAGCATTCACTGCCTCTCATTCTTTCTGCCATTTTTCTATTTCTTATTATCTTTATCGGAAAAGGATAATCCATTCTCATCCAAAGCTAACTTGATGATACTCATTGCATTTTTTCCTATTCCGTGCAACTCAAGAAATTCCTTCTCACTATATTCAGATATTTGTTCAATAGTTGTTATACCAGCATTTTGAATAGCTCTTTGTGCCGGTTTTGCAAGTTTCTGTAGTATAATATCAATCTCCATAAATTCACCCTCCTATCAAATATTTTTTTCATGCAGCTCTACTGATTTGTTGGTTGTTCGTATTACGGATCAACTTATTATTCATGTTTAAGAATTTATAAGATATTAAAATTATAGCTTCAATAGAAAATAAGTACAACCAATGAGATAAGCGTATATATTGCTTTTATCCATTTATCAAACATTTGGTAAAAAACATAAAATAAACGCAATACTATTCAAGTATTCCGAATATACTTTCAATATACTTCATCTAACAGAAAACAGACCTGCATTTCACTATTTGCGAAATATAATGAATTTTCTAAAATTTTTATTTACATAATCAGTATTTTGTTATATGATATACAAAATACACTATAAAAGGAGGTGAAATGTGTATGCCATTCGTAAGTGTAGTTAATCATTTATTTGAAAAGGAAGACAAGAAACAAGACGAAAAAGATACAAATAAAAATAAAAAAGACGAAAAGGACACAAAGCAAAATGAAAGATAGCGACATTATTAAACGGCCAGCATCCCACTATTAATTGGAGATGTTGGCCGTTTAATTTTTTGATATATTACTTGCTTATAGTCTTCATCATCTCAAAAAGTGCGGGAGATATGGAAGTCACTAAAATTTGGGCACCAGTTGCTAAATCTAAGATAGCATGGCCTATCATCAACGGCTCCAATTTTCTATTTTTATAATATATAACTCCTAATATGAGCATCAAAGGCAAGAATGCCAAGAATCTAAATAAAATGTGTTTCCAATCGTATAGCAGAGGGATGAAACTATGCTGCAACGCATAGAAAAACATTGGATAAACAATTGCTATTGTTTTATTGCCTGTAATCTTTTCAATTCTATTTAATGCATATCCAAAATATAAAGGCAGTTCAGCAAATACTATGGTTAGTGGCAAAAGAACAGCGTTTATTGCAGCAAGCCAAATAGGAATCGGCTGTACCATTGTTATAGGCACATAACCATAAATCATAAATCCAAATCCATACATTCCACCCATGCCCAATAAAAGCATTAGCACAATAATCATCATAGTATACTTCAGATTGCCTTGACCCTTTTGATAGTCAATTAATTTCTTATATGTAATGCCCTCACTTTTGCAAATCACTAATAACAATGCAATCGTAATGATATTACTAACAGTACATATTATAGACCACCATTGACTTGCTTGTTCTAATGATTGATTGGTTGATATTGCAAACAATTATAGCTTGGTTATAAATCAAAGTCCATACAATGGAATAACTTCCTCACTTTGTATATTTTTTTATCCATGCTGTCAAGAAATCAGCTCATAAGCTAAAATAAAAAAGCCCCAATATCATTGAGATACCGGGACAGCTTGTTCAATATGGTGCACCTAAAAGGAGTCGAACCTGTGGCACACGGTTTAGGATTCCCATACGAGACTTATGGTAAATGGAGAGATTTTTGACGAACCTTGATATCGCTATATTTCTTTAGTCACGCCCATGACAATGCAAAATGAAATTTGGGTACTATTTTAAGCATTGGTCCCCAACTAGTCCCCGCTCTTATTATTTCCAGCTTACAGACAAAGTTTCTATGACTGTGCATTCACATAAACTTCTATGCTCGGTAATGGATCTATTTTTCTACTTTAAACTCTCCAATCTGCTGCCCATTATGCATAACCTTACCTTCTATATATGTCTCATTAAAAACTCCCACAAAGTCAACCATGTGCCATCCTGAAGGTTGGTTAACCCATTTAAACTGTTTAAATTCAACGCTCTTAGTATCCTCATTGATATTCAAATTTGCTAACCATTTACCTTGCGGTAGGTTTGGATTTTCATTGAACGTTTTCTACAATTCTACCCTAGCTCATCTTTACTGGTTCCCTGTTTATATTTTATAGAGACAAGGGATTGTAGTGCACCCTTGTCTCCCAATGCCTGGCACTTAGATTTTAGCTATTGCCTCAATTTCAATTGCGGCACCCTTAGGAATTGCAGCTACCTGTACGCATGAACGTGCTGGAACAGATTCACCGAAGAATTCTGCGTAAGCCTCATTTATTGCAGTAAAGTTAGACAAATCAGCTACAAAAATAGTTGTCTTGATAACATTATTAAGTCCTGTTCCTGCAGCTTCGAGAATCGCACTGACATTTCTGATGCACTGACGGGTTAAATCTTTGACGTCTCCGTTTACAAAACTTCCTGTTGCAGGATCAATCGGAAGCTGTCCTGATACAAACACCAAGTTTTCAATAGCAACTCCTTGAGAATATGGGCCTATAGCTGCCGGCGCATTATTTGTTTTTATATTTTCCATAATTAACATCCTTTTCTTTTTATTTTAAAGCGTTATGCCTTAATATGTGGTTTCATAAATTTATACTAATAGCGACTATATAAGCATCAGCTTTTCCTGCCTGCCGTCAAGAAAATCAACTGTGCCATCCTTGCAAATATCTTCCTCAATATACATAAATACAAGTTGGTTGTCCCAAAGCTTGATATTCTCGGACACATTAAGCTCCAACGCATAGCAAGTCTTATCTTCAATGGTTCGTTCTCCCGCACCGGAAATATATGCCTGGTTACCGTACAGACCTATGCTGGGACCAGCGCCGTGACCGAACGTACCCAACGGATGGGTATAGACCATTGGCTTAAGACCCTCAGATTTAGCAGCATTGATAGAATTCAGGAACGCGTCATTGCCGGTGGCGCAAACTCTTATATTTCCCATGACTATATCCTGAAGTCTGTTTCCTTTGGCAAGAAGGTCCGTGAACTCCTTGGGAGCTTCTTTTTCGCCGTCCTTGAGTATGTATGCAACCCACTGCATATCTGTGTGCAGCTGTACATAAACACCGTTTATACCTACATCACAATGAATAAGGTCTCCCGTAAGGATAACTTCGTTGAACATTCTCGAAACATTGCCTCCCTTACGCTGTAGATCAATATCCGGCCCGAACCAATAGCTGTATCCAAGGCGGTTGATAACATCACGCATGAACCACTCAATATCGGTTGTAGTGGTTTCGCCTACTCTAATGAACTGCTTGGAGAAAGAGTAGTTAATAATATCATGTGTTATGTTAGCAAGTGTCTTCATTACTTCTATTTCCAGAGGTGAATTTCTCTGGAGCCAACGTACCGTTAGAGGCTCACCATCGTAGAGCTTTGCTGCATTTTCTCCAAGAGCATCCTTTAGATGTTCATACAGTGTAGAGGAAAGGCCATCGCAAAAGCCGTTGATATCATTTCTGTCAATAGCTATTTTGGAAGGATTGCACTCCTTGACAATTCTTCCGACGGCTTCCCAGATGCTTTCATCTGGCTCCTGTACTCTTTCATAGATGCTTTCCATCTCAGGGGAGTATGGACCTATGACCATTTTGCGGACAACACCATTTTCTTTATTATAGTGGAAGGCAAGTACTCCAATACGTCTCGCATCATACATATCCCATGGATACAGTGTTTTCAGCATAGGATCTTTGCAGCCCTCTCTGGATGCTACTATCCAGAAATCTATGCCTGACTTTTCCATTGCCCATGGAAGCACTGCTTCAAGCCTTTCTTTTAAGATTCTTGTGCTTAATTCCGCCTGTTTCTTGATGGGTAAAAGGCCGGCTGCCTCCATTTTTGCTTCAATTGCTTTCATAAAAGCTTCGTGCATCTTGAATTACACTCCTTCTAGTAAATTTCTATAAGCTCCTTGCAGGCACCTGTAAGGTTAACACAGCCGTTTTCGCTTATTATGATATCATCTTCTATTCTAACACCACCCCAGCCAGGAATATAGATGCCAGGCTCTACGGTCATCGTCATTCCTGATTTCAAGGTAATATCTCCCTGGGCGTTCTGCGCAGAGCGTGGTGATTCATGGATATCTATACCAAAGCTGTGACCTAGACCATGACCGAAATACTTGCCATAGCCGGCGTTTTCTATGACACTGCGGGCTGCTGTATCGAGCTCACGCCCAGCTACCCCAGCTCTCGCAATGTTTATTGCAGCCTCCTGTGCTGCACGAACTATGGAATATATTTCTTTTTGTTTTTCGTCCGCCTTGCCGAGACACACAGTGCGTGTAACATCTGACCAGTAACCGCCGCAGTTGCAGCCAAAATCCATCGTTATAAACTCGCCATTTCTCACTTTTCGTGCTCCTGCAATGCCGTGTGGCAGAGAACCGTGTTCGCCGCTTGCTACAATAAATCTCTCAGCCATCCGCTCCACTTCTGAAAACTTACGCATATAGCTTTGCAGCTCAAAATCTATTTCCGCTTCTGTCATACCCTCGTGTATCTGTGTAAGGATATACTCAAAGGCAAGATCGGTTATCTCACAGGCACGGCGTATTTTAAAAAGCTCGGCATCGTCCTTTATCATCCGAAGGTTAGCTATAAGGCCGTCTATGCCTGCTGCTTTTTCTATACCGCCTGCAATGCGAAGAGCATCAGCAAAGCGCAGCGTCATAAAATCTCTCTCCACACCAAGCCTTGCTATTTTCTTTTCTTTCAGATAGGCAAATACATCATCCTCGCCTTTTATTGGGATAACCTCATACCCTTTGCATTCATTCTGAGCCTGTTCTACATAGCGGAAATCTGAAAGAAACAAACTTGCAGCAGGGGTTAAAAGTACATAGCCTGTGCTGCCCGTAAAACCGCTTAAATACCGCCTGTTTGCAGGATTGTATACAAGTGCGGCCTCGAGATCATTTTCTATTACAAATTTCTGCACAGAGTTAGTTTTGTTCATTTGATCTCCTTTCATTGCGGTAAAAGGGAGGCAGCCCCCGCCTAAAAAGGGGGAGCTGTCACTATAAGAGAAATTAGAAGTGGAAATTCTCAAGCTTCAGTTGACCGTCATTATAAACGCCAAAGTCCTGTATACCGGAATTATAGACTATAACATCTTCAGGGCACTGGAGGAATACGCATGGGACTTCTTCCCAAACGATTTGTTGCGCCTCAAGATATGCCTGCTTCCTAATCTCTGCATCTGTTGAGGTACGACCGGTTTCAAGAAGCTCATCAACCTTCTCATTTGTGTAAAAGGACATGTTGCCTCCTGCACCATGCATAGAGGAATGGAAAGAAGCATAAAGGGCATAGTCTGGGTCGCCTGTATCGGAGTTCCAGCCAAGACCGAACATATCAAGAGTTCCTGCGATTACCTGGTCGATAAATGCACCACGTTCAAGAGTTTCGATCTTTACGTTTACCCCTATCTCAGCTAGTTGTGCCTGAGCCATTTCAGCGGTATCAAGACGCTCCTGGTTCTGGTCGCATGCGATAGTAACTTCAAGACCATTCGGATATCCAGCCTCTGCCAGGAGAGCTTTTGCCTTCTCTACATTGTATTCATGAGGAGCGAGCTTGTCATTGTAAGCCCATACGACACTGCTCATAGGAGCGGTAGCAACTGCACCAACACCCTGATAAACAACCTTGAAGATAGCGTCCTTATTGATTGCCATATTAATGGCCTGTCTTACCTTAACGTTATCAAAGGGAGCCTTGCTGCAATTGAAGGCAAGGAAGTTGACTGTGGAAGCTTTACGCCTGAATACCTTGACGTCCTTATTTGCTTCAAGGCGGTCAAGCTCAGAGGTCTGTGCACCTATAGTAATATCGATTCCGCCTGTTTCCACTTCGATGGAACGGCTTGCAATCTCAGGTATGTTACGAAATACAACGTTCTTTGTTTGAGGTTTATTGCCCCAGTAATCTTCGTTGGCAATAAGATCGATTCTATCACCAGTTGCCCAGCTTACAAACTTATAGGGGCCTGTGCCTACAGGGTTCTGACCGACCTTATCGCCTGCTTCTGTGTAAGCCTTTTCATTTACAATGGACATAACATTGTGGCTAAGGTGGTTGAGGATAGGTCCAAATGGCTCAGTCATCTTCATTTCAAATGTGTAGTCATCTATAGCCTTGGAATTTTCAAAGTCAATTGTTGCTCTGATGGATTCCGCATGTGGAGACTCAGCAATTTTGGAGAAAGAGAAGGCTATATCGCTTGCCTTAAACTCTTCACCATTGTGGAACTTAACCCCTTTTCTCAGATGAAAGATATATGTTTTATCATCAACAACTTCCCAGCTCTCTGCAAGACATGGTGCCACGTTGCCCTCATCATCGCGGGTAACAAGGGTGTCAAAAATGCTGCTCATTACACGACCTGCCGGGGAGTCTGTTGTTCCATACGGATCAAGAGACTTTGCATCTGCACCCTGGGCAATTACGATTGTGTCCTTTACTTCTTTGGGCGTATCAGTGTTGGAAACAGTTGGGTCTGTTTTTGCACTGCAGCCTATTGTAAATAACATAGCAATGATAAGCATAGCTGCAAGCGCGTTTCTTAACTTTTTCATCTTAATTCTCCTTTATAAGTTTATTTTTTATAAAACAGCATCGTATGCTGGCTTAACAATAGAAATCAATAGAGATGACATGCTACAAAATGACCCGGTTCAAGCTCTTTAAGCTCAGGCTGGCGATTGAAGCACTCAGTCTTTGCATAAAGGCAGCGGGGTGCAAAACGGCATCCCGGAGCAGGGTTTATCGGGGAAGTTATCTCACCCTTAAGGAGTATACGCTCTCTCTTTATATTTGCTTTCGCTATAGGGATAGCAGAGAGGAGCGCCTGAGTATAAGGGTGGAACTGTTTTTCAAACAGCTTATCCGAGGTACATTTTTCCACCAGTGTACCCAGATACATAACGCAAATATTATCGGATATGTGCTTAACCACCGAGAGATCATGAGTTATGAATATATAGGTAAGACCTCTCTGCTCCTGAAGATCCTGCATAAGATTAAGTATCTGCGCCTGGATAGAAACATCAAGTGCAGATACCGGCTCGTCGCAGACAATAAACTTAGGCTCCAATGCAAGAGCACGAGCTATGCCTATTCTCTGTCGGCGCCCACCGTCAAGCTCATGTGGATAAGAATCAGCAAGACGTTCTGCAAGTCCTACTGTTTCCATTATCTCAAGTACCGCTTTCCCCTGCTTTGCCTTGTCTCCATTGTGTATTTTATGGATTACCATAGGCTCCTCAATTATGCTCTTAACAGTCATCCGGGGGTTTATGGAAGAGAAGGGATCCTGAAATATCATCTGCATATCTTTTCTGGATTCCTTAAGCCTAGCACCACTGATATTAGTAATATTCTCGCCCTCGAAGAAAACCTTTCCGTCTGTAGGCTCGAGAAGATGAATAATACAGCGGCCAAGGGTGGATTTACCACAGCCTGATTCACCTACAACGCCCAGTGTTTCGCCCTTTTCTATGGAGAAGGAAACATCGTCCACAGCGTGGAGAAGGCCTTTTGGAGTTTTGAAGTATTTTTTCAGGTTTTCTACTCTAAGCAGCTCAGACATTACGCGTTCCCTCCTTTCACATAGTTAAAGCATTTTACAAAATGCCCCGCCTCTACCTCCACCATATGGGGATTGTTGCTTTTACATTTCTCGCAAGAGCAGGTACAACGGGGTTCAAAGCTGCAGCCCTTGGGAAGGTTTGCGGGATCAGGCATTAGTCCAGGGATAGGGTTAAGCCTGTCAGCTTTAGATTCAAGATCGGGAATCGAACCAAATAGTCCCTTTGTATATGGGTGGCACGTGTTATCATATATCTGTGTGAGAGAACCGTATTCCACTATCTCGCCTGCATACATGATAGCAACCTTGTCGCACACCTCGGCAACAACACCAAGATCATGAGTAATTAATATCATTGATGTATTTTGCTCTTTCTTCAGCTTTGCAATAAGGTCAAGAACCTGTGCCTGAATAGTAACATCCAACGCAGTGGTAGGCTCGTCCGCAAGAAGCAATTTAGGGTTGCAGGAAAGAGCGATAGCGATGATAACACGCTGTTTCATTCCACCGGAAAACTGATGGGGATATTCAGCATAACGTTCTCCGGGTATACCAACAAGCTCAAGCATTTCCTTCGCCTTTATAGTGGCATCGGCACGGGAAAGCTTTTCGTGGATACGGATACTCTCTGCAATCTGATCACCTACGGTTGCAACAGGATTTAAGGAAGTCATTGGATCCTGAAATATCATGGATATTTTTTTACCACGGACAGCTCTGAGCTTATGCTTGTTGATCTTAAGGAGATCTTCACCCTCAAAAATAATTTCGCCCTCAGTAACTATTCCTGGAGGATTAGGGATAAGCCCCATAATACCTAAAGCAGTGGTAGTTTTGCCCGCCCCTGTTTCACCAACAAGACCAAGGCTTTCACCGCGTGCGAGGGTAAGGTTCAGCCTGTTTACGGCTTCCACGGTACGCTCATCGGTTTTATATTGAATAGTAAGATTCTTTATTTCAATAATATTGTCCATTATACTATGTCCTCCTTAATTCTTAAGACGGGGATCTAATGCATCACGCAGGCCGTCGCCCAGTACGTTCAAAGCAAAGATTGTAATCATAATGGCAACTCCGGGGAAGGTGGTCATATGCCAATAAGTTCTAATGTACTGTCTTGCGGATGAAAGCATAGAACCCCATTCCGGTGTAGGAGGCTGTATGCCAAGCCCAAGGAAGCTCAGTGCGGAAGCGGAAAGTATAGCGCCTGCCATACCCAGAGTTGCCTGAACAATAATAGGTGCAAGACAGTTGGGTATGATATGTTTGAGAATTATTCTTAAATCTGAGGCGCCTATGCATTGTGCTGCTTCTATGTATTCCTGTTCCTTTATAGTAAGAACAGAAGCACGAACTACACGGGCATATCCGGGAATATCAGCAATAGCAATGGCTATTACAAGGTTAATCAGTCCTGGCTTTAGAGCTGCTGCAAGAGATATTGCGAGCAGCATACCTGGGATAGCCATAAGAATATCCATAGCACGCATAAGAATATTATCCGTTTTGCCGCCATAGTATCCCGAAATAGCCCCAAGCAAACCGCCAAAGATAATTGCGGCTATAATAGAAGAAAATCCTACAAGGAGGGATATACGGCTTCCGTAAATGATACGGCTGAGTATATCGCGTCCGAAGTTGTCGGTACCAAGAAGGTGCTGTTCGCCGGGAAACTCAAATGTATGGCTGTAGTCCTGAAGATCATATGGATAGGGGCTAATGTAATCTGCAAATATTGCACAAACTATCATAGCAGCAAGTATAATGAGAGCAAACATTGCGCTTTTGTTCTTTTTTAGACGGTGCCAAGCGTCATACCAAAAGCTACTTTTTACACCTTTTTCATTACGCTTCGACATTCAATTTTGGCCCCCTTTTCTTGGAAAGTTTGTACTGGGACTTAATTCTGGGATCGATAAATCCATACAGGATATCTACCAGAAGGTTACAAATACTAAAAGATAGAGCGAGAAGGAGAACGCCTCCCTGTACAACAGGGTTATCTCTCATATTTATGCTGTCTATGATAAACTTGCCAAGCCCTGGAATAGCAAAAACGGATTCGATAAGCACTGAACCTCCAAGGAGTGTGCCAAAACGCATTCCAATTACAGTAACGACAGGTATCATAGCGTTTTTGAGGGCGTGATAGATGATAACTACACGCTCATTTTGCCCTTTTGCTCTTGCTGTACGTATATAATCCTGACGAATTACTTCAAGCATGCTCGATCTCGTCATTCTCATAATAGTAGCAGAGCTTGAAAGGCCTAATGTCAACGATGGAAGGATCCAGTACTGCCAGCCATAGGACCCGGAAGCCGGCAGCCATCTTAGATGGACTGAAAATATAATTACTGCCATAAGTCCTGCCCAGAATGTCGGCATGGATACGCCAAGCAGGGAGATGCTCGTTGCTATCTTGTCAAATATAGAATATTGCTTGGTAGCGGAAACAATCCCCATAGATACGCCAACAACGACCGAAATTACTACACTGAGTGTCGCAAGAAGAATAGTGGTTGGGAATCTCTCCAAAATTTCATTTATTACCGGCTTCTTGGATGCATAGGAGTTGCCAAGATCGAATCTAAATACTACGTCCTTGACATAGCGCAGCAGCTGTACAAAATATGAGTCATTAAGTCCGAGAGTTTCGCTGAGTTCTTCAACTGCCGAAGCTGGTGCTGCTTCACCCAGAATCATTCTAGCAGGATCGCCGGGCGTCATATACATAATTGAAAAAACAACTACGATAACGCCAAGCAGTACGGGTATCATCATCAGAAGTCTTTTACCGATATACCTTGACAAATTGTTCACCCCTTAAAATGGTTTTAGTATAAAAATCTATATAGATAAAACACATTGTTTATTTTGGTTATCTTATACCTTTTTTGTCTGCAAGTTTAATGAGTGCTTTTCTCATTCGCATTACTGCCTCATGCAGCTGCTCTTCACTAAGGACACCGTGGACGATACGTATATGACCCCTGCCCTCGTTTCCATAAGGAACGCCGGAATTTATTGCCACAAGCGCTTCCTCATTGAGGTAAGACACTATTTCACTCTCTACACCCAAACGGGAAACATCCACCCAGGAAAGAAAACCGGACTCCGGCATAATCATAGAAACGCCGGGAACATCGTGGAGAAGCTCGTATACGATTTTTCTGCGTCTGTCGAAACTTTGGAAGTAAGCCTCCATAAAGCTGTCGTCACGCAAAGCTGCAATAGCTCCCGCCTGTGCAGATGTATTTGTAGCTCCAATTACGGTAACGGCTGTTCCATACATTTTATCGATGATTTTGTCATCAGCAACTATATATCCCACACGCAGACCGCTTAATCCCATATTCTTGGAAATGGAAAAGACGGAAACGGTACGCTCCCACATGCCAGGCAAATTAGCTATTGAGACCATCTGTACACCGTCAAAACACGGCTGCTCAAAAGCTTGGTCAACTACAACAACGAGATCGTTTTTTATCACAAATTCTGCAAGCCTCATCAGCTTTTCTCTACGGTAGACAACGGTTGTCGGGTTATTTGGATTTGTGAGTACTATCATTTTTGTTTTAGGAGTAATACGTTTTTCAAATTCCTCAATCCTGAACTGATAGCTGTCTTCTGCGTAAACTGGGATACGCACCACTATGCCTCCGAGAATTTCCGTATTTTGGAAATTGTTGGGGTAGCTGGGGTCTATTATCATTATTTCATCACCTTTATTTATAAAGGGAAGCATGGCAAAGAACAGACCTGCGTCGGAACCGGGTGTAATAAGGATATTCCTTTGAGGTTCCACATCCATTCCATTTACTCTTTTAAGCTTTTTTGCTATCTCTACCTTAAGCTCACTGTTACCTATAGGCACAGTATAATGGCTTGCAAAGCCGCTATTGATTGAGTTCGCCATCGCCTGTGCAACATGCGGCGGAACGGATGGATTGGGGTAGAAAGGGTCTGCCCAGGCCATTAGTGCCACGCCGCGCTCGCACATCTTGAGGACCGCGTCGCCGACATCCGCTTTTTCCACTGCGGAAAAAAGCCCTCCTTCGGCCTTTTGGAAAGCCTGCGTCATTTTTTCTGTAATCATTCCTTTATCTATCCTTTCAGTTTCCGAGAGTTTAAGCTCGAAAAGTACTAACATACTATGTTGATAAAATGCATCAATTGAGCTTTACAAGACCGAGGTCAGTCAACATTCCAAAAAGCTCTTTAACATATTTACCACATTCCGTACCTGTCTGGAAATATACACGGCATGCAATATCCGCTAAGGTCCTTTTGCCATCAGCTTCATACATAATGTAGTCATCCAAAGAATCAAGACTTGGATATTTGCATCGCAAATCACAAAGTCTTTGTTTTTCATCAGATGTCATATCTCCGATTATGCTCCTCATTGAAAGAGGTGCCTTGAATAGTCGAGTGGGAACGGGAGATGATGGCATGACCTTTTTCTCACCTCCTCCACAGGAAATCTGTTCAAGTTGGAGAAAAAATCTCTTTTCATCCTCAAGCTCCGGCATAAGCTCACAAAGCTCTTTTTCATCAAAAAGAGATGAAATCCGGTCGAGAGTGGCAAAATATAGATCCCTTAAATATTCGCAGCGCTCTTTGGCATCGCTGCAAGCTTTGCTTCTTCGCAAGCTGCTTATATATTTAAGAAATCTGGAAGAAACCTCAGGTATCACAACTTTTGCATCTGCCACAGTAAAACGTGAATATATGTAGCAGTATGCACCTGCTAAAGCTGCAGAGCGGCGAAGCATTGCGGGATCTATATGGTCAAGGCTATCGGCACTTGTGTGGTAGGTCTTGTCAGGCCACTGTGTAAGTGCAACAGCAGGGATATCCACTGTAGGGTCAGAGAGAATATAATGGTCACTTCCAAATGCAAAGGGTACCTTTACCCCAAGAAAAAGAGGAACATATCTGTCCTTTCCACCAAAAGTACATTCCTTTGAAAGCTCGTCCATAATAATTGACGAAAGATCTCCAGAGAAGGAATGTGCGCTATCTGGTGTATCCACAATAATAAGCGCACCCGCCTTACCGTTCTGATATCCCGCTACCATATCAAGATTAATGCCGGCCACTATCTTGGAGAGCCTGTCCTCGTTTTCTTTGAGAAATGCGTATGTACCTGTAAACTCCGGCATAAGCATCAGTCTTATTGTCCTACGAGGCCTAGGAAGTTCACCGTCTGCGATGAGTCTTCCAAGAGTACATATGGCTTCCATTGATGCTGCCGCACCGGAAGCGTTATCATTTGCACTGGAGCGTGGGTGGCACAAATGTGCTACCATCAATATTTCCTCATCAGTCTCACCAGGGATAACAGCATCAACGTTTTCTATACAGCCTTCCTTCAAAGTTGCAGAAACCTTAAAGCGTACCATAGGCATTCTTCCTTCAACCGCCATAGCTACGCAAGCTTCACGTAGCCTTTTGCCGCTGTAGGGAGATATAGCGAAGCCGCAAAGCTTATTTTCCTGTTCCTCACTATAAATATGAAAGCTGAGATTTGCGTGGGAGTCAGCCATTTGTTTGTCTTCGCTCATATTTACACGCACAGGCTTAATTTCCGGCATAGATACTGTTATGATACCCAGTGCGCCAAGCTCTATAGAACGGTCAACCCATTTATCAAAACCGTTTTCAACAAAGAGCATTGCACCTGCAAGGGAAGTATTAAAATCTGCGGGAACAATACTGTCCTCCGCATATATAATAGGGGTATCCATGTTAGAAAAATCCTTATCTGCACTGCGCTGTATAATAGACATTTCCTCACGGTTGAAATCAGAAATACGCTCCTGCCATGGTACGGTAATCTCTAACCACCCTTCGGTACAATTCCACTCTTTAAAGAGTTTCTGGGTAAAGCAGTGGGTTCTGCCATCTGCGGGATAGCCGTGAATACAAACATCTATACCGTTTTTTCGCAAAAGGCTGGCTGCATGCTCTGCAGCAGCTCTGTATCCGCGGGAGGCCTGCGTCCTGTGAAAAGCGGATATTTCTCTGACAAAGCTCAGCGCCTCATCACCGTTACAGGCGTTATTTATAATCTGTGTGCACTGTGGGAAAGAAAGTACCTTGTTGATTTTTTCCATTTATGTGACCTCCTTTCAAACAAAGACTTTGCTGCTTTCTTTGTTAGCTAGTATATCACAGTCATTTTTTTTTGTAATAGAAAAGGAAGAATTCTGAATACTCGGCAGTAACACACGATAAAGGCATGAATGAGCATTTTACGAAGGGCTAGCCAGTTATTGCTGTTGTAAAAATAAAAGAATTCAGAATACTCGATAATAAGATTATTTAAAGACATATATTCATGCTTTTACCGTAGCAGTAAACGATTAAATAATTGTATTGAGTTCAAATAGATGATAAAATGATAAGATGAACATCCCATTGGAAGGGGGGTACAATTTTGGACGACATTGTCAGTAAAATACACCGATTGAATACCGTTTTCAGCAAATCAGCAACTACTGTTATACCTCTTGATGCGCTTTGCGATGAGCTTTGCGGCATAATAGGCTGCAATATTTATCTGTTTAATCCTGATGGACATATATTTGCTTACTCCATTGCACAGAAATTTCTTTGTCCATATACGAAGTACTCGCTGGAAAAGCAGGAGCTCCCTCAGTACTATATGGATCTTTTCGGTAAAAATAACGTTAGCGTTACAGACAGGTACAATGAGCGCCCGGAGTGTACCTATGCAGGCGTGGAATTCTGTACTTTTAGCGATAGATACTATTCTATGTACCCAATATTCTCAGGATTTAAGAAAGTGGCTGGTATATTATTTATAAGATATGAAACCCCTTTTTCCGAGTCTGACAAGGTTTTATGCGAATACACTAATGCAATAGTATCAATAGAAATGTTACGGCAGGAGCAGGAGAAGATACAGCAGCTCTCTGTGGAGATTGCCAAAGCTAAGTTAGCGGTAAACTCTCTTACATTCAGTGAAAAAAAAGCCGCCTGTGCTGTCTTGGAGGAAATTGATGGTGACAAAGGCGAGGTCTTTCTCAATTCAGTTGCAAATAAAACCTATACAACTCCGTCTACAGTATCAAGTACATAAAAATACTCAATCAAAACCTACGGAACGAGCTTGAAAGAAAAGAAGGAAACCCGCGTACAGCTTCCCGATAGCTGATATCCGACATTTTTTTCATTTCAAGACAGTCCACAAAGAATGGTTTTATAAAACGAAAAAAAAATCCCAATACCATAAAGGTATTGGGATTAATCATTTCAATATGGTGCACCTAACAGGAGTCGAACCTGTGGCACACGGTTTAGGAATGCGAGATTTAACTTATTGCGACTTAATGTAACTTGTCTCAAACCCTTGCAAATCAACAATCCCGTTTTCTAACTTATTGTGTCTTAATGTGTTTTAAAATCACTTTTTATATCTGTAAACACCAAATAAACACCAACCCAACACCAGTTATAGCACTCTTAATAAAACAATTAATTAGTAGATACCAAAACAATTCTACTTGATTCTAGAAAGTATTTTTAATAAAATCTCCTCGATATTTACTCTATGCTGTAGGACAATCTTACCAAAAAAGATACTTTCTTTATCGCTTCTATCAAAACTTGTTTTAAGCCAATTATTTTTATCTAGAAATTCCAAATAGTAAGTTTTATCTTCAGCTGTATTGATTAGCAAAAAAGCATACATTTCCTTCTGATTATCAATATAAAAAAACAAATCTCTGTCAATTTTAAAAGTACTGCTGTTTTCTTCCATAGTGATAATGTTAATCTTTTTTTCATTTCCTACTTTGAATAAATAGACATTTGAATCATATTCTTGAAACTTATATTCTATACCCTTTTCTCTCATTAAGTTTTGCAAGTTTTCCATTTTACACCCCTTATTTTCTTAATAATTTAACCATGTCATATATAGTCATGCTCTTTATATTGTTCCCCTATGATTATTAGCAATCCCCACTATACTAGTGCGAATTATCGACTCGTTATTCTATCCATTTTTTAACATAGCACTATTCGGCGGCATCTTAAGTTTTGCCATTCTTAATACTAGAACATAATACAATAGGATGCAAGAGTAGCGCTAGTAGATATTTTATATTTGGAAATTTAATGCCTATATGTTATAATTATCGAGAACATAAGTTCGGAAAATCGACATATTAATATAAATTAGTACATAAAGGATAGGGATAATTTTGGATTCAATAAATCTTGCAAAGAATAAGTTGCCATTAAGTATAAGAGAGAAAGAAACTATTGCAAAATACTCATCAGAGTATATCAGAGCCAAAAGATTAATCCAAAAACATAAATATTTTAACAACTTATCTACTAATAATAGTAATTTACATATTCAAGAGATTTTGTTGTTAGTAACTTTTGCTTGTACATTAGAGAAGAATACAAGAAATACTTCTTTTGATAATCAAGTATCTCTATATAATGAGAGTGCATTTGATAGTGATCAAGGCCAATCATATACGCTATGGAATGCTATTTTGCATTTATTTTTCAATCCTATAAAGCAGCATTATTTAAACAAGCATATTAATATGATTTGTCATCCACATTTTGCACCTTTGCCAAACGATTTAGTAATTGATTTATATAGAATATTGCAACCACTATGTAGCAATCCCTTGTTTATATCCCTTGTGCCATACATCCTAGAGTGTTTTGAGTATGAAGATACAAAAAAAAATAAAGATAGTACTGCTTTATTAGATGAGAAAAAGAAACTCCATGGAATATATTATACCCCTGACGATGTAGTTACTTATATAGTTGATAATACTGTAAGCAGCCAGATTGAGAATTTGAAAATTTTAAATAGCTCTGAAAATATTCCAGAGTCTCAACTTACTAATAATCTAAAAGTTATAGACACATCTTGTGGGACTGGAGTATTTTTAATAAAAAGTATTGCAAGAATTGTAGAAGAATACAGAAGCTTAATTTCTTCACAAACATATTCGTCTAATATAAAATGTCCTCTTGCTTTATCTATTGCTAATAATATATATGGTATTGATAAAAGCAAGACTGCAGTTGTATCATGCATTTTTTTAATTATCATTACCAATATTGAAATATTATTAGAATCGGACTTTTCACCATATCAAATCTATCTTTTAGCTCTACTTAATATTAGGTGCGGTGATGCTATAACTTCAACTGATATTACAATGCAGGGTTTTACAGAGAGAGAAAATATTATCACAACTGCTTCTTTGTATAGGGTTAGCATGAAAGAACAGATTTTTTCTAATATGATTTCTGGTATTGAGGAAAGAATTGGATCTACACCATCAGTAGATTCTTATAACCCTAATTTTGGTTTTTGGTTTCAGTACGAATTTCCAGAAGTTTTTCTTATGAATGATGGTTTTTCATGTATAATAGGTAACCCTCCGTATGCAAAAGCGTCAGAGGGCAACTTACTTATAGAACAAACTCATTCTTATGCTGCAGCGGCAAATATGATCTCATCCAATATCTACACTTATTTTGTAGAGAATATGGTACGGCTTTCAGCTAGGAAGTCTTTCTCCGGTTTGATTGTACCTTTATCTATTGCATATAGTAGCAGTAAAGAATTTATGAATCTTCGTCAATTTATTGAAGTAGATCAGTCATCTTGGAGATTTGCTTTCTTCGATCGAAGTCCCGATTCGCTCTTTGGAGACGATGTAAAAACCCGTGCTAGTATAATATTTCGTTCAGCATCAGATGAGTATAACCGCTCTATTAAGACTACTAAATTAAATAGATGGAATAGCATTAATAGAGATTCATTATTTGAAAATATTACTTTCTCTAATAATATTCCATATAGCATTCAATATGAAATTCCTAAAATACAAACTGATCTAGAAATAAAAGTACTTAATATTTTAAAATCATCAAAATCAAGACTTGGAAAGAGCTTTAAAACTGTTTCTAAAGATAGGTTGTTGTATAATAGCAATAATGATAATTATCTCTACTTCAGTAATACTGGCTATAATTGGATTCCTGTCTTTCTAGAACCTCCTATATCCTGGGACAAGAATGGGAATGAAATTATTTCGAGTTCAATCTGGGCAGTTGAATGTAAATTTAATAAATATCTTCTATATTCACTTGTAACAAGTACAATATCTTATTGGCTTTGGATAGTGCACGGAGATATTTTCCATCTGTCAAAAAAATTTGTGGATAGTCTCCCATATGATCAAGATTCATTTTCTAAAGAAGCTACAGAAGCATTAACTAAATTAGGCGAGTCGCTTTGGAATGAGGTTAAACAAAATAAAATCTATAAAAACAATGCAGGAAAGAAGATTGGTAATTATACTTATATCCAATCACAAAAAACAATATATGAAATCAATCAAATTATTATTAGGGAATTGAATTTGCCCAGCACATTTGATATATCTCTTAAAAAATGGTATCATTACATGTTAAGTGCAGGCAGGGATAGTTTCAAGTACTCTGAACACTTAGAGTTAGATGAAAATGATATAACAATGGAGGAGTAAAATGGAAAACTTAAGTAATCTAATTGACCCAATTGATATAGCAGATGAGTCGGAAGAATTAATCAATATAGATAGACCTATCGAAGTTGAAGATGAACTAGAAGAGTTAAGAAATCTAATTGTCCCAGTAGACATAACTGCAGAAGTAAAAGAAAGATCTATAGTAACAAAAGAAGAGTGGAAAGAATGGACAAAAACTGTCTGGAGTATTGCTAATGTCAGTGATAGTGATCATCGCGCCACCTTTCCTATTGAAATTCCATATAGGCTAATCAGAATGTACTCCTACTATGGAGAGACAGTGCTAGATCCATTCTCAGGTATGGCCAATACTGGTAAGGCAGCATTAAAATGCGGTAGAAACTATGTAGGATTCGAAACTAACCCAGAGTATCAACAAATATCTTCTAGGCGTTTAGAAGCATATAATGCAAGTGAAAATGTTATACAAGATGATAAATTTTTTCGCATACTCAACAGAAGTTCTTTAGATATGAACATGATTCCAGAGAACTCCATTGGAACTATAGTTACTTCTCCACCATATTGGGATAAGGCGGATTATGGAGATTATGATGGCAATATAGGAAATATGCATTTTTACGATGATTTCTTGACGAATGTGCAACAAGTTCTTCGCGAATGCTATAGGGTCTTAATGCCGGGTAGAAAATTATCCATAGTAACCGCAAATGTTAATCAGAATACATACGAGCACGGTTTATTGACATTTCCTATTGCAGCAGATTTAATTAAAAAAGCTCAGGAAATCGGCTATGTTCTGATAAATGAAGTAATTTGGTCAAAAGATGGTACTGGTGGTAAATGGGGTTCTTATGGCAATCAGCGTCCTATTTTTGGTAGCTATCCATACCCACCAAACTTTCTGTTTAAGAATATTCATGAGTATGTAATTATCCTAAAAAAGCCTGATATAAAGTCTAAAAGCTCTGCCGCACCTAAATATGATACCCTTTTTAGAGAAGTGTAATCAATTTAAAACACCAGCGTGTATCGTAACTCGCTGGTGTTTTGCTTTATAGAAGTGGGCAATCTTGCCACAATGATTCTAGCTTAGCTTCATCTGTAATCTTATAAGGTAAAGATCGACCTACTGGCAAAGTGAGCAGGTATTGATTTATTGAATTATAGCCTTGGCTATCCTCCAACAAAAGCATATATGTAAAGAATGTATCGCTTATTCTTCTAAATAACAGAATTGGTCTGTTACCGTTGGTTGGATAGTGCTCATCTAAGCGCTCTGCCCCGCTGACCTCAATTCTGACATTTCTATTACTTTCACTAAAGACCAGAACTCTATCTTCAATAAGCTTAGATCTACCATCAGCCATAATTTCTTGTAGCTGTATTGTAGTACCAAAATCAAGATAGAAGAAATGATCTTTAATATCAATATTAAAATGAACTTGCTTTGACCTATCCCCTGCTTTTGGTACATGTCTCATTAAAACAGTATTACCTAAATCTTGAAGTTGCTGTGGTGTATGTACCTCTATTCTATTAGTTGCTATGCCGCCTTGTGCAGCTGTTGCTTGATTCTCTATTCTAGGGGCACCGAATTTCTCTTTTCCAAATATCCGCTCTGCTCCTACACCAGTTCTAGCTCCTGTACCTGTTCTATGTGCACCAGCTATGAAAGTTCTTTGAAGTTCTAATTCACTTTTTATATAACCACTAGCTGATAACTCATCAATAAGTGCATCATCTACAACTTTGCAGCACGGGTTTGTTATATCTGTATATTGGGTAAAGATAGCACTTATATTTCTTAATTCTTCATCTTGATCTGGAATATTTAATTGTAATTCCTTATAATAATTAACTTCATAGTTTGAGAATAACCCGCCACCAGTTAAATTACTAGAACCTATAGAGAACCATGCTTTATTAGTGTTTTTAAACAAATATACTTTAGGATGGAATGTCTGCGTAGGTGATTCAGAGTGAAAGATATACAGATTATTACATACTCCCTTTAAATGTCTTAGTGCTTCTATAGAGGTATTAAATTGATCTATCCCTACAATAGCAGTAATTGTTCCCCCGCGTCCTCTAAAAGACTCCAAATATGGCAGAAGCCTAAGCACACCACTCTTCTTTGCATATGCTGCTATAAGGTAAAATTCATTAAAGTCCTCTTGGTATAGATTATCAATCAATTTCCTTCCAATGTTATTGACATACGGTTGATTAATTATTCCCAATTTTAGCCCTCCCCTTCAGTCAAGTTTTATTTTTCTGGCATACAAGTATTTTTTTATTTAATTATCCATCTTCTAGAATCTTTACGAGTTCGATTTCCATCTGTCTCTAACAAACTGTCAAGATCAGTATGATCTTGACTGCCTTTACTTAAAATTTCATATACAAATACATTTTCGCTACCAGGAACTAGTGCTATTTTTGTTATTAACGGGCGATCTTTACCTTTAATCGCCGACAGTTCAATTCTAACAGTATCATTGTCAAGATATATGAATGGACGCTCTGCTTCAAATGAAACTTTTCCTGCCTCCCTATAATGTAGTTCAATTTGGTCCATATCCGTAAAAAATAGCTTTTTTGCTTTCTTTGGGATTTGTACCTGTGTTCCTCGAGTTTCCTTTAAAATATCCATAATTAAGAAGTTATATCCGTCTAGTAATTCTGTCGCTTTTGCTTTAGTTTTCGCTGTAGCTTTTGTGTGTTTATGAGATTCTTTATCTGATTTGTTTTTCCTTACACCTGTTCTAGGTCCGTGCTTTTCCTTTATCTTTGATGCAATATCACTGCCTTTACTTATTCCCTTCAAAGGATGCTCTAATCTAGTAGACGAGCGCTTTTCAGAAGTTTCTCTTTCCTTATCATCAAAAGAAGATAAAATAACTTCACCGTTAGTAGAGCATAGGTCAATAAAGTTTTCTTCCTTTAGAGGTTCTTCTGGTGTTGAGTACTGTCTCCATACTCTTTCAAATTCTTCATATGCTGCTCTACCTAAATCATTATCTTTCTGTAATTTAATTTTGCTAGAGAGTTCAAAATTCGCCAGTAGTCCTCCTTCTGTACTATTTGCAGATCCAGTTATAATGATAAATTCTCTTTCTCCCTCAAAAAAGAAAACTTTAGGATGAAAAATATATTGATTCGTACCAGCAGTAAAAATCTTAAATTGTGCTTTCCCAGGGTATTTTAATTGTAATGCTCTTAAAAACTCCAGTGCTTCTTTTGTAGTAACCGCTTGATCAATTCCTATAATCCAAGATACTTCATTACCCCTTTCTAGAAACTTCTCTAATGACTTTTCAATCATTACAAGCCCTCCGAGAGTTACGAAAGCGGATAATGCTTTAAATTTTTTATACCCTTTGTCTTCTAAAATTTCATTAAGAGCCTTATAATGAGCATCCGAACCGGCATATTGAGAAATAAGTTTAAAGTCCATCAGTTACACCCCTACTCATAGTAATGGTAATATTAGGCTAATTCGACATTTGCCAATATATTCCTTCAAAATATATAATTTATTCCGGTATTCTTGCATCATACTTTTCCTTACTTCTCAATATACACTTTATAAGCTGTGGCATATTTCCATCGCCTGAATACCTAACAATCTGGTGATCTTTTAAAGCACTGACAATACGGTTCTCACAGTCTAATGCAAGCACAGCACTCAATGCATCAAAAAGCTCTATCCCTCTAAATTTCAATTCCTCCCCATTATCTAGTACAATAACCTCTAGTGTTGTATTATATTTCTCAAATTCGCACTTCAATTTACTTACCTGACTCTTTAGATTATTCATAATGTCTACCAACCACCATTCTCCGAAGATTTCTCTAACTCTTTTACAAATCTATGAAGCTCATTTATTTCCTCTTGAAGATCAATTGTCTCAAACCCTTTAAACATTATTTGGCATAAGTAGCCTATTGCCCGAGCCTTTCCTTCTGTTATTTCATCATCTATTAACATATTCATAGTTCGTGCTAGAAGCTTCTGTATGTCATTAGGCTTATTGAGCCTGATTTTATTCCTATACATTTTCACTATTTCAGCCAAAGTGCTTCACTCCTTCATTATCAAGGACTACAAAACTTTTTATATTACAAAACCTATATGTTTATGATACAGATTTAAGTTATCTTTCTATACTTCTTCTAGTTGCATGAACTTTCCATTAGCAGTCATTCAGACTATATGCTAAAATGATATTAACTTTTAATATTTCCCTAGTAAGAAGTCTTGGAGCAAGCGGCTGCTACCAAGGCTTTTTCATTGCTTGCGCTATTTGAATCAAGCTTATTTCACTCACCCTTTATATTATTTGAGTTTTATTTGCATACTTTGTATATTGATCTAACCAAGCTAGCTCTATGGTTCCAGTCTGACCGTTTCTATTTTTAGCAACTATTACTTCTCCAACACCCTTTTTACAGCTCTCTGAGTTATAGTACTCGTCTCTATAAATAAACATAACAACATCTGCGTCTTGCTCTATAGCGCCAGAGTCTCGTAAGTCAGATAATACTGGCCGTTTGTTTACTCTTTGCTCACATAGTCGGTTTAGCTGAACAAGCAACACTACCGCAATATTAAGCTGTCTTGCCATCACTTTCAATGATTTCATAACTTCGCTTATTTGATGAACCCTATTTTCCGCCTTCCCTTCATGCTCTATAAAGTCTAAGTAATCAATAAAGATCACTTGTAAATTCTCAATATCTTTACACTTAGCTCTAATTTGTGATGCCTTCTGTGGAGTTATATCATCTATGTAGAGTGGTGCTCTATCGATAATAGTTGCTACCCTTGCAATTTCTTGCCAATCATCATCCTTTAATTGTCCTGATTTTAAACGCATGCTATTGATATGAGTTAGCTGAGATATTAATCGCTGCATTATCAGTTCGCGACTCATCTCCATACTAAAGATTGCTGCTACTACATTATTTTTTACTGTCATGTTTACAGCAATATTTAACATAAACGCTGTTTTACCCATTGACGGGCGAGCTGCAATAATCGTAAGCTCTCCCTTTGTTATGCCGCTTATCATATTGTCCAGATCAGTGAATCCTGATGCAATTGCCCCTACGCAACCTCCATTCAGCTGATTGTTTTCAATTATACTTAGTGTTTCATTTATCAACTCGCCAGCTCTTTTAGGTTTACCATTTAATTCTACTGGAGTAGCGGAAAGGACTTTTTCAAGCTTTTGTGCTTCCTGTGAAATATCTCCCTCATAAGCCTTACTTACAAGGTCTGCAGCAGCTTTTATTGCGTCCCTCCTATGTTTATACTCCTTCAAGGTTTTAGCGTATTGTGTGATGTTTGCAGGTGATACCGAAGGTGTTGCATTCATTAGTTGTGTCAAAAACTCCGGTGTTATAATATCCTTATATTCTTTTATGGCTTCAAAAATTGTTAACAGATCAATAGGCTTTTGTGCTTCTTCCAGTTGAATTATGGCTATAAATAGCTCCTTATGAGCTTGGCTATGAAAGTCTTCTGGGTTAAGTAAATCTTTAATAATCTGAATACTATCTGTATGAATTAACATAGCTCCAAGTAAAGCCTTTTCTATTTTTTCGTTGTTAGGTAGAGGTCTTATAGTACCGTGATTCATAAACTCACCACCTATTTTATTAGTACTTCTTCATAGGTCTTGATAAACTCGGTTTTAGCTTCATTTGTATCCATTCTAGCGA
Source organism: Clostridia bacterium (assembly GCA_029256325.1). Lineage (GTDB taxonomy): Bacteria > Bacillota > Clostridia > Lutisporales > Lutisporaceae > GWB2-37-7. The sequence goes on along the minus strand of JAQSYD010000080.1, from coordinate 11,174 downwards.
TCTTGCTTATCTGAAGCTTATTAGCTGCCTCTAACACTTTGCCAATCAAATGGTTACATACTTTTTCAACGCCATATGCATTTAACGCTCTTTCAAACTGATCCCATGCTTCAAGCCGTGTAGGATATTTTACTCTGTTTATTTCATTCCGCAAATCAGCAATTTTAGGTGCATAGCTGGATCTACTAATATGTCTCCTAAGAGCAGCGTTTACAGTATCATATGACTCCTCAGAAAAACTATCTGTCCATATCTGGATTTGCTCATCTTGTATTTCTCCCATTAATGAGACCATCTTACTGTCTGGGTATGCCCCTTCAATCATTTTGAATATTCTTGCTGTTTCACTTATATTCATGACATCATTCCATCCTTAATGTATTTATCAAACTTACTGGTTCCTTTAATTGCGTCATAATTGATGATTCTTCCGCAATATTCTATGTATCCTCCATATACTGCCTTCTGTCCTAAGAAATTAGTGGATCTAGTTATGTATGTAGGGTCAACAATTCCATTATCTTTTAGATACCGAATATAGTTCTTTGTTGCTATCATGATTGTATCTGCTGCCACACCTTTCTTTATCAAAGCCTGCCAGTTTTTATATGTTGCCGACTTATTAAAAAGATTTGGATATATAGTGCAAAATTCTTCAAAGTCTGCACTATATATATTTTTCTTATCATTCTTTTCTTTCTTTACATTCTTGTTTATATCCATTTGCTGTTTATTTACCCCTCCGTTTACTGTTACTTTACAGTTACTTTCACCGTCCTCTTTCGCTTGATAAACACTGTAATTTACTATATTGTAGTGAGTTTCTTTGGTGTTACCTTGGTTATATATTTCAATCATCTCATTATCTATTAACCATCCAAGTATCTCTTTGATTGTTTTTGGATTTGGAACCTTCAAAATTCCTCTTTCATACCATGCCACCCACTCTGCAATCTGCCTTATTGATGTAAGTCTTTCTCCTCTTCTAATAAGTTTTGTAGTCTTGTTGTAGGGGATTCGCTTACATACATGATTAGCTTCAAGTATCATTCTTTCGAAGGTTCTTAGGTATAAAGGTGGTTTTAAATATATATCTTTTGTTGTTATAACCCTATGTAGTTTGATCCAGCCGTCCATCACAATATCAACCGCCTATTCTACGCAGCTTACCATATTCCTGTATATCTTCTGGCTCATTTTTTAGGTTTTCCATGGCTTTTTGCCTTAGATATTCCTCAACTTGAAGAACATCAAATATATACCTGTTGCCACTTTTTAAACAGGGTATCCTACCAGCTTTCGCTTCAACTCTTAAATAGTGTTGAGAAACGCCTAGATATTCTGCTGCAGGGGCAAGTAGTAACCTTTTTGGCATAAATCTCGCTCCTTTATCAATTGATAATTCAATTTACTTTGATTCGCCTTGTAACCACTTATTAAGCGCTTCTATTGTAATTAAAATTCGCCTGTCAACTCTTACAAATTTAATCTCACCGCTGTTAAGCAACTTAGCAAGTGTATTTTTCGCTATTCCAAGATACTCTGCTGCTTCCTTAGCATTGAGAATTAATTTTTGCGTTTCTGTATTCATAATCCATCCTCCATTTGATATTTATTGAAATTTAATCAGCTTTATATGGATAGAATTACCCTTATTGACTCATAATATGCTATAGTGTTATAGTGTTATTAATAACTCCATAACGCTAAATAATATCTAACACTACAATGGAGGAGTAATAATGAATAATTGCATAATTGAGTTTACAAAAAATCTCGCTATAATTTTTACTTCAAATGGAGCAATTGACACCGATCCATATGAGGAGTTTATTGACTTTTTATATATGGATAGAGAAAGAATTGATTTTATCTTTAATACTACTGGAAATCTATCTCAACTGTACTACGATTACGATACAAAATTTAAGACCCCTGCAGTAATGGCAAAGCTGATAACAAGTATTTATAACATCAATGATAATCATACTTGGAGTGATGAGTTAAAGATGAGAATACTTGCAGATTTGAAGGAAAGTCAAAACTACTTTTATGAAAAAGCACATATTTTCCTTGATGAAAATCCTCCTCTTAATTACGAGAGTTTTAAATTGCTTTCACCAAAGGAAAGGTATGCAAAGGAAACCCCTATAGAAACTTCGATAAGGTGTAACTTGCAGATTGATGAAGATACTGGCGAAATAATTGAAAGATATTATCCTGAAAGCTTGTTTGAAGCTTGCTATATACTTTTTATTAAAGCTATTCTTAGCAACAGCACAATAAAAAGGTGCGCACATTGTGGAAAATATTTTAAAAAAAGGCTAGGATACAATAACGAATATTGTACTAGATTAGTACCCGGCAAAAATAAAACATGTAGAGATATTGGTGCTATGCAGAAATATCGCAGTGAATCTATGGATGACATACAAAGAATATTCACCAAATACTATAAAAAGGTCTTTTCATATTGCAAGAGAAAAAAAATTAATTATTCAAGTTGGCTAATTCGAGCATCAAACTTAAGAGATATAGCCAAATCAACAAATATGGACATTGAACAGTTCGAAGATGAACTTAAAAAAATTGAGGATGAAGAAATTTATATTGGAGGATAAGAAATGGCCGCTATTGAAAAGCGAGGAGAAAATAGTTACCGCTTAACTGTATCATGTGGATATGATAAACAAGGTAAGCAAATTAGAAAATCAAAGACAATAGATCTAACACATATATCTATCAAGAAGCAGGAAACGGAAGCTCAGAAGCAATGGATACTATTCAAAGAAGAGATTGAAAAAGGCATCTATCTCGATGCGGGTAAAATAACCTTTGAAGACTTCATAACTAAATGGCTTAAGGAATATGCTGAGGTTAGCCTTGCACCTAAGACATTAGCCCGCTACAAAGAAATACTAGACTCTAGAGTAATCCCTGCGCTAGGACACTTAAAGCTTAATAAAATTCAACCTACACACTTAACAGAGTTTTATAATAACCTTCGTGAAAGCGGTATCAGAAAAGATGGTAAAGAGGGTGGACTATCTGAAAGAACTATCTTACATCACCATAGAATTATATCAACAATATTGACCGCCGCTGTTCAATGGCAGTTTATTTTGAATAATCCCGCCGAGCGTTTAAAGCCGCCAAAAGTTGAAAAGAAGGAAACAAAACACTTTGATGAGGAGCAAATCCAGTATATCTTTGAATTGCTTGAACAGGAGCCAATAAAGTATAAGACCATGATACACTTAGCCGTTTTTGGTGGTATGCGTATGGGAGAATTGTCTGGTCTTGAATGGCAGGACTTTGATTCACAAAAACAAATGCTAACAATTCGTCAATCCTCCCAATATATCCCCGGTAAAGGGATATTTACGAAGTCTCCGAAGAACGAAAGCAGTAAAAGGCTTATATCGCTGCCTAAATCAATTGTAAGCCTATTGAATGAATATAAGCTATGGCAAAATGGTGAAAAGGCTACTATGGATGATTTATGGGTCGATAGCAAAAGAATCTTTACAAAAAACGATGGCACTCCAATATTCCCAGATACACCAAGTAGATGGTTTACTAAATTTATAAAAAGACATAACAAGAACATTATGAAAAGCAAAGATATGGCAGAGCAGGACAAAGGGAATTTCCTATTGCCTAATGTTAGTTTCCACGGCTTAAGACACACCAATGCTACTTTACTTATTAGCCAAGGTGTTGATGTAACAACAGTAAGTAAAAGGCTCGGTCATGCTAGAACTTCAACCACAACAGATATATACGCTCATAGCTTGCGGAAATCCGATTTAGAAGCGGCAAATAAGCTTGATAGCCTTTTCAACAAGCAAGCAGAAGCACGAAAGCAGGGATAAAAAATCCCTGCTTTTTCATTTACACTATGTAATTTCACCATCTTTTTATATCAACAAACACCAAATAAACACCAATTCGCGTTATGTAAACATTTTGAAGGTGCATATTTGATTTTTTAGTCAGAATAATTATATGTCAGTATGCGTCTTTTGTCAAATAATAAATTAAGGAATTTCAACCATTATGCTAGGACAAGGCTACCAAAATCTCTGATATTATGTTATCCTTATATATAATTTTTATAATGCATAGGAAAGCAAAGAGTCTTTCTTAGCATTTCAACAAAAAATTTTTATTTTGTTTTATATAAGGGGTGTATCAAGGTGAAAAAATTATTCTCATTTAAAGAGGGGTTAAAAGCAGGTATACCTATAGCTGTTGGCTATTTACCCGTTGCAATAGCCTTTGGGTTAATGGCTAAGGCAGCAGGCATTCCAAATTATGTAGGAATACTGATGTCAATTATTATATATGCCGGCGCAAGCCAGTTTGTTGGTGTCAACCTTCTAATGCTGGGCACAGCTTCTTGGGAAATCGTTTTGACTACGTTTATTTTAAATTTAAGGCATTTTTTGATGTCTGCTTCTCTTTCTCAAAGCTTAAAGCCAGACTCAAAAAAAGCGCTCCTTCCATTGGTCTCCTTTGGTGTTACAGATGAAACTTTTACAGTGGCTTCTATGAACACAGGGGACAAGCTGGATATAAATTATCTGTTGGGTTTAAATCTCATAGCCTATGGTGCTTGGAACCTAGGCACTTGGTGCGGGCTTTTCCTCGCATCCGGTTTGCCGCAGTCCTTAAAGGACAGTATGGGTATTGCTTTATATGCAATGTTTATTGGATTGCTTGTCCCATCTGCAGCTAAGTCAAAGCCCGTACTTATTATTGGCCTGACAGCCGCTGCCGTTCATACCTTCATTAGATTACTGCCTTTATTTGCAGGCCTTTCAGCAGGCTGGGGCATTATAATCTCTACAATCATTGCTGCTGCTGTAGGGGCGTATTTATATCCACAGGAGGAAGTACAAGATGCTTAAGTATGTTTTATTAATAATAGCCATGGGCTTCGTAACTTATATACCCCGCATGCTTCCAATGGTGCTTCTAAATGGGGTCAAGCTGCCTTCCAGACTTAAAACCTTTCTTGGCTATATACCTTTCGCAGCCTTAGGTGCACTGATTTTCCCGGGCATATTGTCTTCAACCGGCGATACTGCTTCTGCGATTTGCGGCTTAGCTGCTGCTGTTGCACTATCTCTGGCCAGGCTGAATGTCATGTTCGTTGTAGCAGGCGGTATAGCTGCAGTTTATCTTTATCAGTTATTTATATAAATAAATTGAAAAAAGCTTTTGAGAATTTTCTCAAAAGCTTTTACTTTTTAATTGGTGCGGAATAGAGGACTTGAACCTCCACGTCGTTGACACTAGATCCTAAGTCTAGCGCGTCTGCCAATTCCGCCAATTCCGCATTTTTGTGGTGTGCCCGACAGGAGTCGAACCTGCGACCTTCTGATTCGTAGTCAGACACTCTATCCAGCTGAGCTACGAGCACCAATCATCTGTAACTTTCAGCTACATTAACCATTATAATAAAAGTTCGCAAAATAGTCAATGTATAATTATGTTTATTATGCCACTGAACTACATCTTGATTTAGTATATGTTAGTTTTTCAATTTAATTCTCTGGTGTGTTGTTTACTTCCTTTTCTGCCTTCTTAAGCTTTGAAAGAAGCAGCAATCCGCTTATTACAAATACAACAGGGATTATTGCTCTTTTTATTGCCCAATAAAAATCATCAAAACGCAAGTTGAATAAATGAAAGGTGTTGTCTATAGCATTCATAAATCCTATAAATCCAAATACCACCAATGCTACGCCAAGAATTTTTTTATTTTCAATAATAAATTGATAATTATATGCTTCAATATCTTCTACTACTTCCCCAGCAAGCATTTTCTTCCTAGCATTATAAGCATCAAAGAAGCTGAAGAACCAAGTGGGAATGATCGCCAGTGGTATGAAGGATTCTATGTTGGCATAGGAGATAAGTACAATGCCGCCTATAAAAGTCAGCATCAGCTGCATGCCTCTCTTAAAGAGTCCCATCTGCATATGCGCCGCACCTGGTATGCATGCAAATATAAAGAATATAAATTTATTCCAAAAACCTATTCTCTGCACTCTGTCCCTTTCAGCATATAAAGCGTGGTCTATGCAGTTAATGCAAACTTTATTGCCTCTTGAATCTGTATAAATTTTGCTTCCTCATCCTTGTGATTTCTACACTTCATTTTACATTCCTCCCCTAATTTTTTGTTCTAATCTAAAGGTTATTCCATTAAGATTCACTAGTTTACTGGACATATTTGCTAATCCCTCATTGATAAAACCTAAAGGTTGAGAAACCTTCTGTCCTATTTCTTGCATATTAAAATTTATTTTGTCTCTACTGACTTCTAGATTATTGCCAATTGCACTAAAGTTTAATAGCAGTGCAAGTATTCCACAGGCTATAAGACTCGCTCCCAATCTGCTCAGAACCTTAAAGTCATAAACTACAGCACTGGCTTTTACAGTGACTTTTATGGCTGCCATGATGTTTTCCTTGAACTCTATAAATTGCAGCTTATCGGGCTTTACTGCAGACAGTATTCGCTTGAGCTTTTTAATCTCTTCTTCTTCATTTCTGCATTCCGCACATTCCTGCAGGTGTCCTTCCAATTCAGTTTTTTCAATAAAATTCAGTTCATCGTTGATGTATGAATGAAGCATAGGTTTATAAGTTTTGCAGCTCATATAGTTCACCTCCTGAAAGTTCTTGCGTTAGTACAGATTTTAAAACTTTTTTTGCTCTGTATAGTCTCGTTTCTATGGTTTTTCTGGGACTATCCAGTATGTTGCATATTTCCTGAACCTGCAGTTCCTCAAAATAGTATAATATTAATACCGTTTTGTATATCTCCGGCAGGCTGCTTACTGCATTTCTAACAGCTTCCTTGTGCTCCTGTCGAAGAACGAATTCCTCCGGTCCTTCGGTATCTGAAGTGATGCTATCAAATATATTCGCATCTTCATAGCCTAATGCTGTCATAATCACCTTGGATTTTCTTTTTCGGCTCCAATCTATACAGCTGTTTACTGCAATCCTATACAACCATGTAGAAAACTTGGCTTCTGCCTTGAAGCTATGTAAGTTGTTATAGGCTTTAATAAGTATTTCCTGAACCAAATCCCTGGCTTCTTCTTGGTTCTGGGTATAGCTGTAGGCTGTAGAGTAAACCTTGCCGCTGTATCTGTCGATTAACTCGGCATACAAATCACTTTTTCCCTTCAAAATCAGCCTAATTATGTCTTCATCCTTCAATACCCATCACCACCTTTTTGTTCGCACTTGTTATGACGATACAAAACTAAAGTACACTTCAAAAAATATAGCAGCCATTTAAATTTGATGACTGCTGCATTGATTAATTGCTTATTCTGTTTATAAATATATTGAAATCCATAATATATAGCTCTGTCAGCTGCTCTAAGTGCTGCCTTGACTCGGCTGATGTTTCATCAAAAACTGCTATTACTCTCATTCCGGCAGCCTTTGCCGCCGTCGCACCTGCAACGGTATCCTCAAATACCAGACATTCCTCCGGCTTCACACCCAAATCCACAGCAGCCTGCAGATATACATCAGGGAATGGCTTGCTTCTAGGTACTTCACAAGAGGTCCTGATCCCATCAAAATATTCTCCGATCTCATGCTTCTCTAACATGGTTTCCACCAGCTCTCTTGAATTGCTGGTAGCGATACCAATTTTTAAGCGATTGCCCTTAATAATCTGTAAAAGCTCTTTTACTCCTGCCTTTAGAGGAATGCGGTTCTTATAAAAATCATCTGCCATTTCTCTCCACTCTTCCTTAATCTCTTCTACAGTTTCAGGAAGCTGGAACCGCTCTCTAAAATATTCAGCTGTGGCTGTATAGCTCATTCCTTCAATATCCTTTTGCAAATCAACGGGCAGTTCAATATTTCTTCTGGCTAAAAACTCTATATCCACCTGTTTCCAAATCCACATTGAATCCACCAAGGTACCGTCCACATCAAAAATTACAGCTTTAATGTCTTGCAGCATAGTTATCTCCATTTCTTGTATATTGTTATAATAATATTATTATTTATATCAATTATTTTCAATACCTATACAATGTTTCACTTCAAAAAACCAAAGACCGCTCAAAGCTGTGTGCCTTGAAGCGGTCTATCTTAAGTGAAATCTATATTAAACACAACCTAAGCGCTTAGGCTGCATTTACTGTAATTAGTCCAGCTCTATTTCTCCATTATTGGTTATAAGCTCGATCTTGTATTTGCCATCACCCAGTTTTCCTTGAGCCGTTTGATCATTGATTGATTTTGTTACATTAATGGGCAAATCTGTATTGATATCCCCAAAGCTTGTTTTTGCATATATGTCTGCATTTGCCAAAACAGAAGACCTAAAGCTAATCTTTCCAAAGGAATTTCTTATTTCTACATCACCCTTAAGCTCTCTTGCCTCAATGGAACCATTATTATCATTGATTACAGTATTTCCATCAATATTTGAAGCTTCAATATCTCCAAAAGAAGTCTTTATTTGTGCGTTCCCTTTTATATTCTTAGCTGTTATTTTTCCATAGTTGTTTTTTGCAGTCACTTCCCCAGTTATATCACTAACCTCAAGATCCCCAAAGCCGGTTTCCATATCCACGCTTCCATTGACAATTTCTACATCAATATCTCCGTGCTGGTTATTTGCGTCCAGCTTACCGCCTACGCCTTTGATTTCGATTTCTCCAAAGGAGTTTTTCACGGATACATTTCCGCCAATATCCTTCACTATTACATCTCCATGCTGATTGGTTACAGCCAAATCCTTTGTGATGCCCTGAGCATTGATATCGCCAAAGCTATTGTATACTTCAGAATACACTTCATTGGGAACATATATCACAAAATCAACCTGGGCTTTTCCATATTCATTTTTGTGAATTCCATTGTACTCTGCACTGTATATCTGAGTTTGCTCACCTTCTATTATTTTAACAACCTCTTTGATGTAATCCTTTGCTGCTTTTTCATCATTGTACTTAACTTTTACTTGAGCTTCCACCTTGATATATGCTTGATCATAGGGTTGCAGTTTAACATCTCCAAAGCTGTTTCTTGCGGTTAACTTGTTGATTTTAAAATCCTTAGAAACATTGTCCTTAATAATGGTTTCCTTTAGTTCAGATTTATACCTCACGCCATCTACCAACACATTTGCTTGAAATGGGTTAAAGGAAAACTTAGGACTAAAGCTAAAGCCGTTAAAGCTGCTGGAAAATATGATTACTGCAATCATAAATGCGATGAACAAGCCGTCTATTCTCAGTTTAACATTTTCATCCTGTCGGTGAAGGATCATATATACAAACATTTCAAGACCTACGCCTATAAGCAGTACCGGCCAATACTTGTATATATCCTTAATTTCTATATTTGTAAAATTGTTAGCAAAAAGTACCAATCCTAATATTATAAGACCTACTGCTAAGGTAATGGTCCCAACCTTTTTTCTTATCATGATAGCCCCTCCATTTGATTTTCTATAACTATTTACGAGAGAAAAAATAAAAAGTCTTACGGAATAAAAAAAAGACTTAACATTTTCTGTTAAATCTTTTATATATCATAAAAAAGTTTATATTTTATAGGTATCCTACATCTCTTACATCAAGTCCGGCTAGCTTAAGATCAATGACCAACTGGTCTACATCCTTTGAGCTTACCTTCATAATAACCTGTTTGGTGTTTATGATTCCGGAATCGAAAACGCTTAAGGCTTCTATAGAAATCCCATGATGTCTTACTATATTTGCGATTTTTGCCAGCTGACCTATAAACTCAGGTACAACCATGTATATTCTTGAACCCTTGTTATCTGAACCCATGGCATCGGCAAAAGCATCAAACACGTCGCTTCTGGTAATTATGCCAACTAATTTGTTGTCAGTATCCATGACCGGAAGAGCGCTTATATCCTTTTCTTTAAGCAGCAGAACAGCTCTTTCTATGTAATCCATTTTCTTAACTGTTACAAAGTGCTTTGTCATTATTTCCTCAACCAATGTATCCTCCATAAGAGTGCAGCCTCTCTCGCCGCAAAAATACTGGTTTATGATATCTTCCTTTGCAACTATTCCTACCATATTTCCGTTATCAACAACAGGAATATTGGAAAATCTTTTGGACTGCATAATGTCCAGGGCTTTTCTTGCCGTGGTTTTTGATGTAATGGTAATAGGATTTGTAGTCATTCTGTTGGATACATACATTATAAACCCCTCCCGTATTGTTTGAATAGTGTATTAATAATTCTACGAATTTTTCCAAATTCCTCTAAATTCTGAATGTATAGTTCTTCTTCTATCTACAATTATTTATTCATAATTTATAAGAAATAGCACAAATCTCTATGCCTTTACAATATAAATATTTTAAATGTGTATACTTTTAGGGAAGCTTTGAATAAACTATACTATGTAAAAAATGAATAAAACAGTTCTATATATTGTATATTTCTAGACTCCGTGGAATAATATTTATTAGTGAAAAAGCAAATCTGATTTTGCCTTCACCTTACAAATTATTCGTAATTTGTAACAAAACAGTAATATTAAACCCATTGACCAAATGATGTCAATGTAATATTATTGATTTAGATGATTTTCCATAAATGGGAAAAAGATGGTATTTATTATCAGTAAGAAAGGAGTGTTTTTAATGATTAATTTCGCAATGTATGAGGTGGCTCTTTTATAACTGAATATTGTGGAATGATAGTCGTCCACGGGTTTTTTGTACCCATGACACAAATTCGAACGGTATTTAGGGAGGTATTGCTATGAGTTATAAGAACGGAAAACAAATTCTACCAAGAAAGCTTTTGCTTGAGCTTCAAAAATATGTACAGGGTGAATTGGTATATGTACCAAAGCCAGGAGAATGCAGAGCCGGCTGGGGTGAAAACAACGGTACACGCATCCAGCTTATGTCTAGAAATATAGAAATTTATAACCTGTATAGAAGCGGAATAAGTGTAAAAGAGCTTATAGAATCCTACCATCTTTCAGAGGACAGTATCAGGAAAATCATCACAAAGACCAACAAGGAACTAACAAAATCAATCGGCTAAAGAAATGAGGTAGATATTTTAATGAATTTAAATATATTAGGTTGGAATGAGGCATATGAAAATGCCTTTCAAGAATATAAAG